>JANPLJ010000252.1:0-1974 GCA_031426475.1 Pirellulaceae bacterium
TGGATTAGCTCCACGGCCCTCGGCGTTGTTCTTGGCGTTCGGCTGGACGTAACTCATTAAAAAGGCGTCGACTTGATCGGCTGGCTTTCCATCGATGAGAACTTTCAAAGTACTGCCACCGGGTGACTTCGTTCCGATCAGATCGATGCGGTTGCCGTTGAAGTTCGCTTGGAAGGATCCATTGGTGCCCTTCGTCGGTTGAATGCTGCGTTCGCGCGACGCAGGATCATAGCTAAATCGATCGGGGCACCGCAGATGAGCCATGATGTTGGAGTTGATAATCTGGGCACCGAAGTCGCTTTGATGCACGGCGTCTTTCAGTAGAGCGGATATCGGTAGCTTGTTGGCTTCAAGATACGCTCCCCAATCACGGCGATTCTCGACGAACTCGACGGAATGTTGTCGACAGACCTTTCGTACGCTCTCGACGTCCTGCTGAGGCGAATCCTCGGACCTATCCCACATCGCTTGATCCGATTCGCGCCAGTGAATGCTCGGCACAATAATGTCGGCCGTCGTATGCGAACGCAATTCGACGATCAGTTTTTCGAGATCTTGCGAATTGCCAATCGTGTAGATGAGTACCAAATCGGGCTGGTCGGGCGTAACAAGATGTCGAGCCCAACCGCGAAGGTATTGCCACGGGCACGAATTGCCGACCATCTTGCGATATTCGATTGGCGGCGCCTTCGTAAACCGCTTTGGAATTTCTGCTTGCCATGCTTCGCCATTGCCAAGCATGTTGGTATAGCTTGATCCAATAGCCCAGACAAGAAATGGCCGCGGTGGATCGATGCCGTTTTCCAGTTTATGCATCGTAAGCGCCAGATGTTGACCATCCATCGCCTCTGTTTTCGCGATATAGTCGGGTGCCCCTTCGGGTTTGCCTTTCGCTAAACGCGGTTCATCGGTGATAAGGCTTCGCGGCGGAGAACTCTGGGCGAAAATGGAATCGCATAGAACAAGAAGGGTTGGAGTTAAGATGAGGACGCGAAGTATGTTCATCGGAATCTGGCAAAGATACGCGGTGGTGGGGAATTTGGAATTAGACCGTAGCCACCCTCGCCAAGACGGTGGACGAAGTCCGAGTGACCATTGATTTTAGTTGACAAAAGAGCTGCCAGCACCCCACGCTCTTGGTGAGCGTATCTACGAATGTTGATCAGCGAGTAGCGTCTTTCTGCTTTCGTTTCTTTTTCCCTTTTTCTGTCTCGGCTTCTCCCTTGCCCGAGCCGGGAGGAATGTTGTTCGTGTTCCACGAGTCCCACCGCGATTGAAGCTTCTTAACGACATCTGGTTGAGAAGCTGCCAGATCTTTCGTTTCGCTAATGTCGTCGCGAAGATTGAAAAGCTGTACCTGCGAAGTTCCTTTCTTGGGTTGATCAGGTCTCGCATCGGCCGCTAAGTCGTATCGAACCAGCTTGTAATCACCGCTACGGATTGCCATCTGTTCTCCAAATCGCCAGAAGAGTTCTTCATGCGGTGGACCGGATTTGACACCCGACAGAAAAGGGAGCAAATTGACCCCTTCGAGTTTCCATTCAGGCTTCACTTCAATGTTGGCGGCCGCTAACGCGGTAGCATTCAAATCGAGCTGAATGGCCGGTTGATCAAAGACACCCGGCTTGACTTTGCTTGGCCACGACACAACGTAAGGAACGCGGACGCCTCCCTCAAGCGTAGTTCGCTTGCTGCCTCGCAATGGCTTGTTGATCGAACCGTTGATGGTCACGCCGATCATCGTGGGGCCTCCGTTGTCGCTGATGAATGTGACAAGCGTATTATCGGTCTGACCTTTCTCGGCAATTTTCTTGCGGACGTTCCCAATCGCTTCATCCATCGCAGTCATCACTGCAGCATACGTACGACGTTGTTTGTCTTCGATGCTCGCGAACTTCATGAGCCTCGCATCGTCGGCTTGACGGCGGCCCGCGCAGCCACCCGGCGCGGCTCCAGCAGCAGCAGCTTTCCGCC
>JANPLJ010000253.1:0-3026 GCA_031426475.1 Pirellulaceae bacterium
CTTCGTAGCACCATGCGAGATCATGAAAATCGTTAAATGTTCCATCGAGGGAGAGCAAAGCTCGCCGTTCGCCTTTGCTAAATTCCCAAACAAACGAATCGGACCCCTGCAAGTCGTGTTCTGGACGACTGATGTGCTTAAATTTGCCGACCTGCCACCCGTCGAGTTCGGTGGGCAAAAATTCTTTCTCAGCCGGTGGCATTCGCTGAGCAAAACCGTCTTTGTAATCGGGGACCAGGAACAGCATCCGAAGTGATAGCATGGCGATAACGCCAAGGCAGCAAGAGATCGCAATTCCCGAGTTAGCCGAGCCTGGCCAAACCAGTGCCTCAGTCCAATGCTTGGGCATCCCCGGTGGATCTTCTACTGGATCTTGTACCGGCGGCAATACGATTGCAGAAAACAATCGATCGGTACTCAACACCGTTCCGAAGATGACGAAAAAGATGACATAACCAAACAGCTCGTGGCTCCAGCCTTCCGCGATCGAAAAATTGAAGTTCTCTTCGACGAATACGACAGTCGCGATTCGAAAGGCATTGAAAACAATGACCCAAAGGATCGTTTGCAAGATATTGAGAAAATGGCGGCCCCAATGATAACGATTCATCAGCCCCAAAAAGATAACCGCCGCAAGACTCGAAAAAAGCGATCGAATTCCGCTACAAGCCTCTTCGGCCATAAACGACTTGCCAACCAGGACCAGCACGACTCCTTGTTGGAAATGCATCACGCCCATCATGTTCAAGAGACAGCCAGCAAAAAGACTCGCGACCTTTTGCATACCAATCGTCAACGGTTGTTCGAAAAACGATGGTAGAGGCTTGATAACCAGCAACATCAGGAATATGGGGATAGAAGACCACAATCCACCGCGGCCATAACTTGCGTATATCATCACTGCCAAAAAGCCAAGGAAGCTCAACCAGCCCGTTAAAGCCAACCCAAGCAACGAAGCAAAAACCAGGACAATCATGATCGTTGCCAGACCTGCCCAGACAATGATCGCTCGCGGCGTAGTTGCATTGCGAACAATGTCACCACGGCGGCTATATGCAAGAACTCCGGCCGCTATCAGCGCAACCGGAAAGAACTGAAAATGCTCCGCATTCCACATACGGGTGAAATGCAGCCCCACCAACGACGCATGAGCCGCTAAACCCGCAAAGAATAGATACCAAACCAAATGATTCACAGTAGTTAATAAACTCAAAAATCCCTGGAGGAACCCGGAAAACACTCCCTCTAAGATAACAAGGTCGCCAACAATTACCAATCGCCTAAATCGGTTAACCGGCGTAGCTTAAGCAAAAACTGGCCGATACGCCGGAATCTTCCGTTACTGCGGGAAATACAACCCTCAAAATCAGATTATTTGTACCTCTCCGCTTCCGCAGCGAACGACACTGGTCCGAGAACTGGGCGCACATCTGTCCCGGAAAATCCTTGGTTCTTCCCAAGAATCTGTCGGTTGCTTTGCTTGCGAAATCCTTGTTTACCGAACCATACGCTGTGTTTTAAGGCGAATACCGCAAGGTTAAGGCGAATTGGAAATCAAATTTGTAGCCGATGTCGTAAGACTTCGGAGGAAGCGAAGTAGACATCGCCTTTCGAGCTTCATCCAAATTCTTACGAATTCGGCTACCCTAAAATCTAAGTTGGACAAAGCACCAGTCACTTGTCTTTCACCGATTTGCCTTCCAAGACGACTCTCGATAGACTTGGCTTCGAAATTACAAGTCGACAGTTCAGGCGAATCTCATCTTATCCTTCTGCGTTCGCTATCGGTGTTTTCTATGAAACGTCGTAAACCTGCAATCAATCTCGCCTGCCGCCGATTTCTTGTGATGGAATCGATGGAAGAGAGGCGTTTGATGGCGATGAATGCTCGCCAGATTCAATCCGAAAGCTATCAATCCAACGAGTTCCTTGTCCAGTTCTCTACGGATCACCATCGATCCACCCAGCCAACTGTCGGACAGACGTATTCCGGCGCTACGATTCAGAAAAAACTGACCGATGATGGTTGGTTTTCCGTTTCGGTAAACCCGAGTGTTGACCTTCGATCGGCGATGGCGGCGTATCAACTTCGAAAGGATGTCCAATTAGTAACACCTGACTTCCGGCTTGGACTTCAAACGGCCTCAAACGATTCGAGCTACTCATCGCAATGGGGATTGTCCAACAACGGAGCTTCTGGAGGCCGCGTTGGGGCGGATATTCGCGCTGAGCAAGCTTGGCAGTATGGGACCTCGACGAACATAATCGTGGGAGTGCTCGATACGGGAATCGACTCTGATCATCCAGATCTCACATCGAATATTTGGCGCAACGGCGGCGAGATCGCGGGCAACGGGATCGATGATGATCGCAATGGTTACGTCGACGATACAAAAGGCTGGGATTTCGCGAACAACGATTCCAACCCGATGGACGACAACGGCCACGGAACCCATGTCGCCGGAACGATCGGAGCATCCGGTAACAACGGGATTGGGGTAAGTGGTGTTGCTTGGCGAGTGCTGCTGATGCCGCTGAAATTTATGGATGCCAGCGGGTCGGGCAGTTTGAGCGACGCGATCGAAGGGATCAACTACGCCCGTCGTATGGGCGTCAAAATCATCAATGCCAGTTGGGGCGGCGGCGGATTCTCCAGCGCTCTCCAAAGTGCAATTGCTCAGTTTCAGAACGCGGGCGGTATCTTTGTTGCAGCTGCGGGCAACGAATCGTCCAACAACATCACGACGCCTGCCTATCCAGCGAACTATACCGGAGTTATCTCGGTTGGCGCTTCGACTCGAAGCGATACACTGGCAAGCTTCTCGAACTTTGGAACGAACGTCGATATCGTGGCACCGGGTTCGTCAATCCTAAGTACACTGCCTAATAATCGATATGGTTTGCTGAGCGGAACATCGATGGCCGCTCCGCACGTTTCTGGCGCCCTGGCTTTGCTCTGGGGTCAAAATACGACGCTTACGGCTGCAGCAATCACGAATGCCTTGCTGAACAACACCGATGATGTT
>JANPLJ010000254.1:0-5507 GCA_031426475.1 Pirellulaceae bacterium
CTGCGGCAACAACTGGTCATAAAGCTTCCAGTCGCGTTCATCGAGATCAAATCGCCAAGACATATCCGTCAACATGCGCTTTCTCCCTAAAAACAGCCCCAACAACCATTATACGCACAACGCTAGTAAGTCCGCAGGCTCTAATATCTTGTATCCCTTCGGGATGAGAACCGAATTATTAGGAATCCGCATGTCTTAGGGTTCGTTTCACAACTGATTTGCTTCTCTTATTTCGAAAACTTTCACTCTATGGATCTACAACTCACGGATCAAGTTGCTGTCATTACAGGCGGAGCAAATGGTATCGGCTGGTCGGCGGCCGAGCTGTTCTTGGCCGAAGGTTGTCGCGTCGCAATCTGGGATCGGGTTGCCCCCAGCAACGTCGCTAACCCTTCCGCATCTTCCGCCAAACGCGATCCGCATCGATTGCAACACTACGTTGTCGACGTCACCGATGAAGCCAGCCTCTTGGTCGCTCGCGAGCAAACGCTCAAAGACTTTGGTCGCATCGACCATGTGGTCCATGCGGCGGCTATCGGATCTGGAAAATTTGGTTTTCCTTTCACCAATCTAAACCCCCAGGATTGGATGCCCGTACTGCAAGTCAACATCCTTGGAATGGTCCATGTTGCGCATTGCTTGGAACCGGTCCTTCGAAAACAGCAAAGCGGATCGATGACATTTATTGGATCCATCGCTGGTCAGATCGGCTCGCAAACAGATCCTCCGTACAGCGCATCCAAAGCCGCTAACATCAATTTTATGCAATGCCTTGCTAAGGACTTAGCGAAGTTCAGCGTTCGTGCCAATATCGTCAATCCCGGCATGGTGAAGACGACGCTTAATGAAAACGTCTGGCGGGCTTGGCATGATCAACAGCCGATCGTAAAACGTCAAAGCTACGACGAGTGGGCTCAGGCAAAGATTCAAAACGTGATCCCGCTCGGACGTTGGCAAACATCCGAGGACATTGCGAATGCTGTTGTCTTCCTGGCAAGTCCTCGTGCTGCCAACATTACCGGCCAATGTATCAACGTCGACGGCGGCTGTGTTATGCATGCGTGACGCTATCCATTGGTGAGGCTGCCAATCGCGTCATTCCAATCTTCCATAGCCTGCGGATTATTGAACAAGGATTCGGACTGGTCGATGAGTTTCTTGCTGAGCGAACGTCGATAATCGGGATTGGTCGCAATACTGACGGATAGCTTGATAAACTCGGCCGGAGAATTCGCGATTAGCTCGGCGACACCGATCTGTCGATAGATCGCTTGACTGATTCGGCTGCGGAGGAAATCACCTGGAAGCGTTACCGTCGGAGCACCCACGGCCACTGCCTCCAACGTGCTATTCCCACCTCCAAAATGAAACGGATCGAGAAGGACATTCGAGCATTCAAGAAGATCGAGAAACGCTTCTCGCGATATAGCCGGAAGGAATCGAACTCGTCGATCGAAATCGGCAATCGTCCGACGCATGCGGCGACACAATCGATGGGTCCATTCGGAAGTGCGGCCTTCTAATAGAACCAGGAGTCCGTTCGGATCTTCAGCGAGTATCGAGTCTAGCACTTCGTCAAACTCCGGATGAAATTTAAAAAGCGTCTGCGGACAAAGATAGATGTTTTGATCCTCTGGCAAACCAAAGTCACGACGTGTTTTCTTGCTCGAACTTCGTACCGGTCGATCATAAATTGTCGCGAGCGAAGGCATCCGAACCAAGCGTTCGGTATAGTGATCATCGGCGGATTCGATTTCGAGATCGCGAGAGGAAAGAAAATAATCGATCATTGAACTCCCCGTCGTATCGGGATGCCCCCATGTAACGGCTTGGACTGGTGAGAATCGTGAAAAGGCTAATGTAGAACAAAGCGAGTCCATTCCGACATCCGCAAAAACCAATGCATCAAGATCCAATTGTTGTAGTCGTTGAATCGCATGAGGAAGCGCCCGCGGCAGCATGACAAACTCGTCGGCATTGGCTTGGAATTCCTTCGAAATCGAATCAAGTTGCTGCGCCGCCAAAACAACCGTCACATGAAATCGCTCGCGATCAATCTTGCGAAACCTCGGCAAATTCAGTCGGCCAATCGTATGATCGCGAAAGTAAGCTGAAATAAATCCGATTCGTCTACGCGAGTCTGTTCGAGCTGGTCGCTTGCTTCCTGAAGCGAAATCGTGACCTCGAATAATCTGCCCTCGAAGATGCATGATCTCTCGATCATTACGACCTGGATAAGCAGCTAAGAAACAGGTCGGCACCAATGACTTGCTCGCGTCGACGGTCGCTTTCGAATCGACCATCGCTTTGAGAATCCGATGCTGACGCGCCCGCCAATAGTCGATGTCGCCTGGCGAATCGTAGACAATTGGCAGGACGGATGACGCGAGTAGCTGATTGATAGGACTTGAATCAAACGCCAACAACCGTTCGTAGACTTCGGCAGCTTTCTCGGTATCGCCTTGATTGAAAAGCAAGTATCCATGATTTTGTAAGGCAGCTGAGCATCGTGGATCGATTTCGCACGCTCGTTCATAGCAGAGTGCGGCAGAGTCTTGGCGACCTTGATCTTGGCGAAGATTCCCGAGATCGACAAGCACAGCCGCTTGTCGGGCTGCCGTCGAGACGCTTTTGGAGTTCGAATCACCGAGTGAAGCGACGACGCGTTCGAGTTGGTCGGCTGCGGCATCGAGATCGCCCGCAGCGCGACATTGTTGACTGCGAGCGATCAGTTGTTCGGTAGATTCTGCTGTGCGAATCTCGCCAGACACCGAGAGACTCCCTTGATGTCCTGAAAAGAGAGGCCATTGCGGTGCTGCCTTGGGGCGAGCCATCGATTCAGCCGGCACGATCCAGACTTCTTTTTCTTGGCGATCAACTGATCCACCTGCGACCATCGGGTTGACGAAGCCAGGAATGACATCGACGGCAAAGATTTCGCTGACACCCGATAGAAACTTAAAGACAGCCACCGTTCGACCGCTCACGAGATCGACCACACCCAGTCCACATTGCAATTCATCTCGTTTTTCAGCGATCGGCACGCCACCGAATACCGATGTTTCACGTATCTTCGATAGTCCAATAAAGGCGAACTGGCCAAACATTGCAAGACCGCGTGAGTAACCCGGAACCGACTCCACGGCTTCATATCTACCGGTCGCACGATCGACATAACCGAAAGTACCGCATCCCGAATTGAGCACCCACAACCGACCCTCATGCAAACGCGGAGAATGGGGCATCGAGTAATCACGACTGATCGTTTCACCACTCGGGACATCGATCACCACGCCGCTGGTCGCTTTTGTCGGACGCCAGCCAGCAGGTTCATTGGACTCGGCCATCGCCGTTACGTACTTGGGTTGACCGTGCTCCATCGCCAAACCATTCAGATGGCAACGATCCTGGTCAATCAATTGAGTGATAAACTTCGGTCGCCATTGCGGAACAAAACTGTAGTCGTTGTGCAACGTTGCAAGACTTGAGAACAACGTGTTCACAACCCACAGTCCATCGTTGCCCCAGGCAAGATCGTGACCGTGAATACTTCCCGTGTAAAAACTCGATCGCGGAACAAAGCAACCGTCGTTGACGCGTTGCGGTGAAGGTGGCCCAAGAGTCTCGTGGGCAGGTACAAGAAAATGAATCTGACGTCGAGTGCCCAAGGCGATACGATCTTTGCGGACCGCGACCCCCATCGGTTGATCGTAGTCCAAGAAAGATATCTTTAGCTTGCCTTCATGAGCTCCTAATACAAGCAGCTTGCCCGCTTGATAGGTCGTTATCAATAGCGATGCATTGATATGCGTTAGGATGCTGGGCAGGGGAGGGGAGTATTCGAATTTTACAGCCCGAAGCTGGTTATCCTTCGATTCGGACTTCTCAATATCATCGTTGTTTGATTCAATGCTAGTTTCTTCCATTCGCCCGTTGCCGTTCTACTTGACGCGTATTTCATCCGCCATAGGAATTAGGTTTGTCGACCGTAGCCGAAGTCGTCAGACTTCGGACGAATCGCAGTAGACAGTGTATTTTGAGCTTCATCCGAATTCTGACGAATTCGGCTACCACCACGTTCGATTCGGTATGAACTCGGATTGAAGATGGAATTGTAACCTCTATCTATCACCTCCACGCATTCTTGTCATCAAAAATGCCAGCCGGAAAATCGGAGGTTACGCTGACAACAATCGGACTTTCGTCGGAAGGACGACTTGCAAAGAGTGCCTGCATCGATGGATCTTCCGAAATCAAAGCGAATCCACGTTCGCGGCCGAGCACACTCACTGTGGTGGCTGCCACATCGGCTTCGATGCACGTCGGTGCGATGACGGTTACCAACGTTGGCCCGACTATGCCATAGCCTGTTTTCGGATCGAGAATATGGCTGCGACGTTGTCCATCGATTTCAATATACTGCCATAGATCGCCCGACGTCGTGATCGCCGCATTCTTCAGGTAGATCCGACGCAAGGGCAGGGGGGGCACACGATGATCAAGCGATCGTGGATGGTTTCTCGATAACGACGCGACCTCGATGCGCCAGCCTTCGCGTCCCGGTGGAGCATCGCCGCATCGAATGTCGCCACCGTCATTCACTAACGAATGCGATAATCCATGCGATAATAAGATTTCGAAAGCTCGATCAACGATATAACCGGCGGCGATCCCACCGAGGTCGATACGTACTTTCGGGTCGAGAAGTTTTACCGTTCGATCGACTTTGTTCAGTTGAACCTTGTTCCATCCCGAGTTTTGAATCGCCTCTGCGATATCCTGCGTGGTCGGCAACTCGCGACGTTTTCTTGACTCTCGCCATAGCCGTGTTAAACTACCAATCGCCGCGTCGAAAGCTCCATCCGAACGAGTGTGCCAATGTTCGCTGGCCAGCAAGACATCGAAGAGCTCCTTGGAAATCGGCTTAGGAGTCGTCGCTTCGCGATGCAACCGATTCAACTCGCTATCCGGTTCATAGTCGCTTAAGATCGCGACTAAACGATCGATCTCGATTCGTACTTCATTAAATGCTTGTTCGACTTTCGTTTCGCTGTCCGAATAAGCATTCAACGTGATCGACGATCCCATCGCTGGAAACGTCAGGTCGTAGCCTTCCAGCTTTTGGGTTGCTGTGTCTTGGGCGATAGCTGCGAGCGAATATGCCATTAAGACGCATACTGCGACGAAGCTCGGCAGATGTTTGTTTACTCTCGGTCCAAGTCTCAGACTCTCAGAATCACCCACACCTTCGGCACCATCAACTGGTTCCAAGGCTCCGGCCTGGGAACCCGAGGAATTGCAGGCTCTGCCTGCCGCCGCATTGCTCGATCCTCCGCGTCGCGAGAGGTCAAGCTTGGGCTGTGCGAAAAAGAGCAATATATGAAAAACGAACTGACGCGACTTTTGTTCTGTAGTTGTCGAAGAAAATATGACCTTGTTCCCCCCCTCTCCCCAGTCTTCTGGGGAGAGGGGGACGGGGGGTGAGGGGCCGAATCGCTTGGAAACAC
>JANPLJ010000255.1:0-1151 GCA_031426475.1 Pirellulaceae bacterium
GGACTGCGAGCACGATTTTCCGCCTGAAATGCGGGAAGCAGCGTATAAGCTTATTGATCAAGTGCTCAAGGGTAAGTAGTTCCTAGTTCGACTGTCCTAAATTTAGGTTGTTGATTCCACTCCGCTTGTTTGAGTGGTGAAGCACAATCGGGAGGGCGACGCTCCTGCGGAGCCACGTTTGAATCTCATGCGATTCGCGACGTTTGACTCGGCAGGAGCCTCGTCCTCCCGTATGTCGTTGATGTAAGAGTGGGAGAGCCTCTAAGGCCGAAGGGGTCGATTTTGGACAGTCGAACTACTTCGTCTTGCCAAGTGCTGCCTGTGCAGCAGCAAGCCTTGCGATCGGCACTCGGAACGGACTGCAGCTCACATAGTCCAATCCGACGTTGTGACAGAAGAACACGCTCTTCGGATCACCACCGTGTTCGCCGCAGATCCCGCACTTGAGATCCTTTCGCGTAGTGCGTCCCTTCTTCACAGCCATCTCGACCAACTGGCCAACACCGGAAGTGTCGAGCGTTTGGAACGGATCGGCTGGAAGCAGTTCATGGTTCAAGTAGTCGGGCAAGAAGTTATTGATGTCGTCACGGCTGAAGCCGAACGTCATCTGCGTCAAGTCGTTCGTTCCGAAACTGAAGAAATCAGCGACTTCAGCGATCTCGTTTGCCGTCAACGCAGCGCGAGGTACTTCGATCATCGTACCGACGGAAATGTCGAGCTTGGCTGTAAACTTCTGATTCTTCTTGACGCTTTCGATCACTTCAATCGTCTTCTCGCGAAGCATCGCCAATTCAGCTCGCGTTCCAACCAACGGAATCATGATTTCAGGAATCGCGTCGATCTTCTTCTTCTTGCATTCAATCGCAGCTTCCACAATCGCTCGAACTTGCATGTCGAGAATTTCTGGATAGGTCACGGTCAAACGGCAACCACGGTGGCCAAGCATTGGATTGGCTTCGTGAAGCTGATCGATTCGCGATTTGATTTCCGAAAGTTTGATTCCAAGCTCGGCTGCAAGTTCCTTCTGTTGCTTTTCTTCGTGAGGAACGAATTCATGCAAAGGTGGATCGAGCAACCGAATCGTAACCGGTAAACCCTTCATCGCGGTGAAGATTCCGATGAAGTCTTCGCGTTGGAATGGAAGCAGCTTA
>JANPLJ010000256.1:0-4839 GCA_031426475.1 Pirellulaceae bacterium
AAAACTGGTATTCACGCCAAACGGAGGAAATCCAAGTGCGGCGATAACTCGGTTGATCATCGGGTTTGCTGAACGCGGTGAGTCGATCGTTGCACCCGTCCAGTCGCAAATCGGTTTTGATGGCGGTAATAATTTTGTGATGCAGCAACTGTTCATCGCAAACCCCAATCCCAATGCACTCCTCGCGAATACCCAGCAAACGGGTAGCTATCAACTAGAAATCCGGCGGGTCGATCCACCGACTATCACCGACACGAACGATCGGGACGCGATTGGATTTGCGATCGACGTAGCACGCGCGACGCTGATCACGGACGGTCAGACGTTTACGATCTCAGACGGAGCCAACAGTGTTGAGTTCGAATTTAACTCGACGGGCAGTGTGGGATCAGGTCGAGTCCCAATCTATTTCGTCTCAACCCCGATCGCCGATTCAGGTGCCAAGATTGCCGAACGCATTCGAGACGCTATCAACAGCTCCGGCGTCCAATCGCGGCTTGGCGTTCGTGCTTCGGCCGCGGACGGAACGGTCACAGGCCCCCAGACTGGAACGCGCTTGCATTTGCTCGGCGCGACAAGTGTCAGCGGATTCTTTAATGCGTCCAATGCGAATCTCTTCGTCTACTCGGGCCGCGGCGATTTGAACAGTGAACGCGATCAAGGCCAAGTGATCATCACGGGCAATACGATTCGTAAAGCGCGTGACTACGGAGTCTGGTCGGAGGCTGGACTTGCAGACTACGATCCACGTGATTTGGTAGATACCTATTCAGATACCGGCACCGCAATCGATGACGGTCCCGTACGTCGGGGATCGGCTATTATTCAATCGCGTCCACGCATCGTTGGCAGTGCGCCCGGCCCGGTTCGCAATCTCCAGGTAAGCAACGACGGCAATCCGCTTATCGGCGGTTTCAATACCGGCGTCGTGATTAGCAACAACATTTTGGAACATGGCGGGCTTGGAGGAGTTCATCTAGCCGGCGAAAACCCGATTTGGATGATCTCGCCGGTTATTATTCCGGCGACCGACCACCTTTCAGGCAGTACCGTCAACGACACGGGAGATCACTTCGGGTGGTACGTCAATGATGGAGACCAGTTTTTCATCGATTCGGGACGCACGCGAGTGGGCTTGGAATTCGAAGATATTGCGGGCGGAAATGCCGCCGCGCCTACGTTCGGAAGTGGGACTATCGGTGGAGATGGATGGCGTGACACGAACGTTCCAGTCTACTATCGCGAAGATACAGGGGCTCCCTACCTACGCAGTTTAACACAAGCTTGGGGCTATTCGGCACTAGAAACAGTTCACGCGCTTCGCGATTCCATATTGGGCAGCATCCTTGTCACCAACGGAACCACTCAAAATGTCACCGCGACGGTTGCGATGTCGCTCCTTGCACCATTGCCAACCACAGTCCTTTTGCCAGCCGATGTGAGCGGTACGTTGAACACTTTTTTCGACTCACGAGGTGTTTCGCTTTCAACGGATCCCGGAATTAACTGGGCGAATCGTCCAGCTTTGTTCTTAGAGGGGGTGACCAACATCTATTTCCGCGGCGAGCGAGGGAGTCGAGCCTGGGATATCCGCCGTGTTGATCGTGCCGAGTCCCCTCAGCCGTTTGCTCGAATTATCAACAACACGGTAATTGGAAATGATGGGCGTGCTAGTTTTAACCCCGACTCGACGACCAGTGAAGTGAATGACACTTTGATCAATGCTGTCCGAACCGAGCAGGGGACGAGCATTAATCCTCAGAGTTTCACGATGGCTGCTCAAATCGGTGACAATGGCACTTTAGCCAACCGGACGAGTGACGTCGACTTGTATCAGTTCAAGCTGGACATCGGCGATCGTGTTCGCGTCGATATTGATACCGATGCTGCGAATAACCCAGTCGATACAGTTCTCCAGATTTTTGATTCCAGCGGTCGTCTAGTCAATCTTGCACCGCGTACAATCTTTCCATTCACGTCCGTAGACAATGCATTCGCACCCGGCGAAGTATCGGGCGTAGATCCCGATATTGATCCATACGTTGATTTCACGGCAACCGTTCCCGGCGTTTACTATGCATCGGTAAGCGGCAAGGGAAACATTGGATTTGACCCGCAGTCGAGCGCTCTACGCGCACCTGGCGTAGGTACAGGACGCTATACCATCAACCTGTCTGTTGCTCAACCTCAAGAGTTTACAATCACGGTGGAAGATCCTTCGGCGTATGCAGAGGGTGATACGTTTACGATCTATCAGGTGTCGGACCTTCCAGGCGGCGGAAACTCACGCACTTTCGAGTTCACCTTCAACGGCAATTATAACGGTCCAAACGTGCCGATTTACATCGGACCGAACTATCGTATTCCAGACGTTGCACGGGCGATTGCCATTTCGGTTAGCGCGGCGGGACTCGCTAACAATCAAGGGCTCAGCAATGGATCGTTTCCAGCTGCCAATCCCTTGGACGCCGTTACGGCCGACGCGCTGGGTGGGGCTGACGGTGTCGGACCTGGATTGAGGTTATTTCCATTCCGCGCCGACGGTTTCTTTGCGAACCCTTTTAAACACTCGTCTGGTGGGATTGGGCACAATCGAACTACTTTTAACCAAGGAAATGGGAGCGAAGCATTTGGAACCGCTCCGTTCCGTGCCGATGGTGCTGGAACGACGGAAAAGTTTGTTGTTATTCGCAACGCAGCGGCCATCGATAGCAACGGCGGAATGGTCCATGTCGATCCCGACATTACGATCGATTATAACATGAATCAATTGATTCCTGAGTCAGGCGTCCTCTTGTCTGCCGGTGCTTCACCTACGGTATTGAACAACGTGTTTTACAACGTGCAGACGCCGATTGTTCGCGAAGAGACTCGATCGCTTCCGAACGCGAATCCACTCGATCCGTTCGACCAAGATCCACTGCCGTTTGGAAGTGGAAATGCTAACGCAGCCGATCGAAATTCGAAGCCCGCGGAGATCATCGTCGGTGGAAATGTTTATCAGTTCATTGAAACGCAATTTACTTTCAATCGAAACACTTATGGAATTCAGGCTAGCCCGACGAACATCCCGAATACACAGGCCGACTTCAATTTTGTCGCCTTGAATAGCGATCCGCTCTTTGTCAATCCGCAAGCAGGACAGTATCTGCCCGCGCCAGGATCGCGATTGATCGATAGTTCAATCGATTCGTTAACCGAGAGAGACAAGTTTAATGCGGTCAAGTCGGCAGCTGGAATCGCTCCATCTCCGATCATCGCTCCGTCGCGAGATGCGTTCGGTCAACTTCGTGTCGATGATCCGGATGTGGCACCTCCGCAAGGTTTGGGGTCCAACATTTTCAAGGATCGTGGCGCCCTGGACCGTGCCGACTTTACGGGCCCGACTGTTCGGTTGTTGCGTCCGATCGACAACGATTCAGAATTGCGAGATTCCGATCCGACTGTTTCGTACGTTCAGTTGAAGGACGGCACTTATCCGGAGTTCCGACTTCAGCTTTCGGATGCTGGCGACGCGGCAGACCCGTTCCCTGGAGTAGGGATCGATGATGATTCGGTCCTCGGACCGGATCAAGCTCCGCTGCGATTGCCAGGCGCGGTACTGACGATTACGGAAGACGGACGGACGTTGCGAGAAGGCATCGATTACGTTTTCGCTTACAACCCAACGACGAAGGAGATCGTCCTCACTCCACTGGCAGGGGTGTGGCGCAGCGATCGCGTCTATGAGCTCAAGCTCAACAATCGAGATCGCTTTGTTGTTCAGGCTCCTGCCGGAAATCAAGTGAGCGACGAGTATCGGTTCTCCATTACCGACGATCGTGGCGGCGTTGTTCAGTTTGAGTTCGACTCGGGCTATCGATTGCAGTTGCCTGCAAGTTTGCGGCTGTTGCTGCCAACCAGCGGCGGTGGGCCGGGCGGTGTTTTGGATGGCGATCAATTCTCCATCACCGTTGGAACCGTGACCAAGACTTTCGAGCTGGATCGGAACAACAACTTCAATACCAGCAATATCGGCGTCGCTTTCCTAGGAACCGACTCGCAATCGCAGTTGGCCGACCGAATTCTGACAGCGATCGTCAACAACAATGGTGGTTTAGGATTGACTCCGCGCATTCTTGCAGACGGATCTATCTTCTTGGGTGCTTCGGCTGGCTCGACGATCGGTGTTACCGGTTCGGCGCTCGCAGTTCCTGTCTCCACGACCGGTTTAAAAGTCCCTAAAGAAGGGCCTCTCCCTGGCGGAATTGAAGACAAACAAACGTTTTCCATTTCGGATGGAGCGAGAACGCTGATTTTTGAAATCGATGCTGATGGTCAACTTTCGAACAATACATACGTTCGTGTAGACATCAGCACGGCGAATACAGCTTCGGCCGTTGCGCAAGCAATTTACCTTGCCATCTTGAGCTCACCACTCGCAGTCCGCCCAGCTTACAACCTTGGCTCGGATTCGATCGAACTTGGCTTGCCCAACAATGGCAGCGTGAATCTTTCTCCAGCGGTTCCATCGCCAGCGACGCCATCGAGACTCTCCATCGTCGGTTTCTCAAAAACCGTCGCCGACGGTACAACCGTCGACGTGCAATACAGGCCGATTGGTGGGGCATTGGTACAAAGGACGTTCGAGTTTGATTCCAACAATATCTTGCTCAATGCGAGCAATACTCGCATCGCCATATCGGATGCCCTTACCGAAAACGACATTGGTGTACTGCTAGCTGACGCTATCAAGAACTCCGGTGTGAATCTTACCGACGCGGCACATTTGGGAGGGGGAAATGTTTTCATCGGCGGCACACCGGAGCATAAGGTCTCGTTGAGTGGTGGAGCGCTGAT
>JANPLJ010000257.1:0-2751 GCA_031426475.1 Pirellulaceae bacterium
CATGGAGGGTAGCCGTTGCGCCGCCCGTTCTCCGCTTGGTGGTGGGCCCAATCAAAAAGTAGTTTCTCGCGGAATCAATTACGGTTTTGGATCGATGAATGATAGCGACATCATGTTTGCATCGATACGATTGCGAGGGGCAGTAAAGTCCGAAGAGCACCCATTGCCCTTTACTGGGCAGATGAAAAACATCGGTAATCAAGGGCTGCGAGACGAACAACGACCATCGCTAAGTCTAGCGTTTGCGGCACAGGAAAATCAGAATTTGGAAACTCCTTCAGTCGTTGTGCAGAGCTCGATCATTCCTGATAGGCAAGGATTCCGAATTCAAACTCAGATGGTACCGACCGGTTCGATGATTGCTTCCGTGGCGCAAGGCGACTGGAAGTTGGCAGCGTTCGGGCAGGACTCGACAGTCAATCTTGTTTGGCTTGTCCACCAGTCGGAGTGGAAACTGACTGTCGACATGATTAGCAGTCAGAGCGAAGTCGTCGTCAAGCGAAACGCCTTGCTATCGACTCCCGTGCAAACAGAAATGATGCCGCGATACGAATCTTGTTTCAAAGCGGCTGAATCCGTTTCGCTTGCGAAAGCCCAGTTTCAAGGCGATATCGAAGATGGTGTTCCAAAGCAGCGATCGCTTCATTTGGAAAGCCCCTTCTTGGAAGGCCTAGTTGATTCCATGATGGAACAACAAAAAATGATTCTCGAAATCGGCAGTGCAACCGATCGGCAGAAAATGCACGAGGTTTACGCTCAAGCGATCTCGGAATACAAGTTGAAGATCGACGAGTCACATCGTGCGCTGGTCGGCGTTCACGACAGTCTTCGAGCTCGACTTCGCGGGTTCGAATCGAGAATAAGCGAAGTATTGCCGAATCGCGATGATCTACGATTCACGCGAGAGCACACCGAAGGCATACTTCGGTAAGGGGCCTCTTCCAGGTTCAGACGTCGTTTGCTTATCTTCGCGAATAAATTAGACTCGCTTCTTTAGATGCGAGATAGAGAAGCGACTTCGACCGATTCAGGACCCTGTTCAGTGACCGACGACAAAACGAACTTCCTAGCCTCTTTGAGGGGCTGCTTGGACGATGAGACATTTATCAAGCTTTCGCTCGGGAAGTCTCGTGGAAAGGAAGTTGCGCGTAAGGTTCGTATCACCTTGGTCGCAATCCAAGATACGTTTCAACTACGATTTTTGTTTCAATTTACGTCGCGAGATATCACAGAAAACCATAGCATCGAGCTTGGGTGCAAGAAAATCGCGTCACTCATAGGCCAAGACTACATGAGCGCGAATCTATTCATGACCGATTCGGATCTCAGCCTTCTGTACAACAAACGCGGTCAGACATCTCTCCATCAAACCAAAGTAGCCACACGCGAAAAACCGTCCGTCGATCACAACCGAAAAAAGAACCATGTTGTTGAATTGGGAAAGGATTTCTTAGTTCATTTAGATGTGACGAGTGCCTCGGGCCAGCTGAAGCCTACTATGGCTTCGAAATTCAAGCAAATCAATCGATTCGTGGAAATCGTCGACGATCTTGTTCGGGAATCCACGCTTGCAGATGCCCAGGGGATTCGAGTCATCGACATTGGATCCGGCAAAGGCTATTTGACGTTTGCTGTCTACGACTACTTTTCGACGAAACGTCAAAAAGACATAACGATAATCGGTGTTGAGATTCGACCGGAGTTGGTGGAGCTTTGCAATCAAATCGCGAAGCGGCTGGAGTTCCATCAGCTTCGATTTCAAGCGGGACAAGCCAGTCAAATTGAGTTGGGCGACTTCGATCTTATTATCGCGCTCCACGCTTGCAATACAGCTACGGACGACGCCATTTTTCGCGGCGTCGCTGCAAAGGCTGCGATGATCATCTGCGCACCGTGCTGCCAACACGAGATCGCACCTCAGCTTTTGAAAGACAACGAATCGCTTCAAGGGATTTATCGCTTCGGACTCTTGAAGCAACGGCAGGCAGACATGATCACGGATGCGTCGAGGGCACTCCTTCTGGAATCGGTCGGTTATCGGGTCAAGGTTATCGAATTTGTTGCGACCGAACACACCAATAAGAACTTGATGATCGCAGCGGTTCTCGATTCGAACGTCAATCGCGACTCTGCAAGAGCTCAGTACCATCAATTAAAGAGCCTGTTTGGCTTCCAGGATCACTCGCTAGAACGACTGCTTCGAACGAGCGGGCTGCTCGCCGACTGATTCGAATCGTCCGGTGGATGATGATGTTTTCTCGGACAGTCAAGCTTTGCTACAATGCTGATCTCGACTCGATTTCCTGAGGGTATTTCATGCATCGATTTCCATACATCAACCGATTCGTCAACGACGTATTTGCCCATGAGAAACAGCATTGGGATTACATTTTATTGAGGCCACTGCTTCTTGTATTCTACTTTTTTCTCCGTACCGTCAGTTTTCCGATAAAGTTTGTATTCCACCGTGTTCCCTTTGGTTTTGAGGCGTATGCGATCGATTGGTGGATGACGTTCGGGATGAAGTATTTGGCTCGCTATGACGCGGCCGAGTTGATGCTTCGGCATGTACAGATCGAACCGCTTCTCTATCGACATATCCTTGGAAAAGCAGATGGGTATCCTGCGAGCGAATCAAGAAAACTCAACGGAATCGATGGTGATTTCAATGTGGAGAATCTCAGTACCGTTTTGCAGAACAATTTGACGATCGGACATGATCTACTGTCTTATGAACTGGTCGACCGATTC
>JANPLJ010000258.1:0-3983 GCA_031426475.1 Pirellulaceae bacterium
CCGGACGAGCGCTGATTATTCCGGTGAACTTCCCGAAACCTCCAGCAGTTCAATCTCCAGAACTGGCCCGAGCGGTCGAACTGGATGATCTGCTTCATTGGGAGCTTGCTCCGGAGAATCCAGCCAAACTCGATGCGGCTGGAGTTCGATTCGCATTGAGCTCAAGTGGCTTGATCGACACGAGCGAGTTCCTTGCGCAGATTCGACAAGCGGTCCAACGAGGGCTTTCCAGCGAAGCTGCCCTTCGCGCATTGACGACCGTGCCAGCCGAACTCCTAGGCGTCAACGATCGATTGGGAACGCTTGCGGTTGGCAAGTCAGCAAGCTTCTTCATCGCCGATGGTGACATCTTCGACAAGGCAACCCGTGTTCAAACAACCTGGGTCGACGGAAAACGCTTTGAGATCGCCAAACAGCAACCTGAAGATCTGCGGGGCGAGTGGAAGCTTGCTTTTACCGGCGATAAGCCAGCTCAACAAGACTTGACTCTGAAGTTGACCGGAAAACCGGACAAGCTCATCGGTACAATGTTACTGAAGAAAAAAGATTCGAAACCGATCGAGATCAAGCTTGATACGATTTCCTTTGTCGAACCGGTATTGACCGGCCGATTCTCCGGCAAGAGCTTGGGGCGAGCTGGGGCGATTCAGTTTTCGGCTCTCCTCGTTCCTAAGCCGGACGACAGTTTTAGCTTGTCAGGTTCACTCGTTTGGCCGGACGGCGAATCAGTCGGTTTGCTCGCGACACGCATGCCCACCAAAAAAATGGACAAAATGTCGGAACCATCAACCGACGATAGCGACGCGGGGAAGGATTCCGCGAAAGACGACACACCGTCGCCAAAGAACGACAAAGCTGAAACAAAGGATTCGAACGAGGCGCCCGTTGAAAACGTCGTCGTTTCGAAGGTAAATTTCCCGCTGGGTGCTTTCGGTCGAATAAGTAGCCCAGTCCAACCGAAGCATCTGGTGATCAAGAATGCGACGCTTTGGACTTGTTCCGCACAGGGTGTTTTGAAGAACGCATCGATTTTGATTTCACAGGGTAAGATCGTCGCGATCGGAAACGCATTGGAGATTCCTTCCGATGCCGTTGCAATCGATGCCGAAGGTAAGCATATTTCGCCAGGGATCATCGATTGCCATTCACACATGGCAACCGATGGTGGTGTCAACGAAGGAACGCAAGCGATTACCGCAGAAGTACGAATAGGAGATTTTATCGACTGCGATGACATCGATATCTATCGTCAACTTGCTGGAGGGGTAACGACTGCCAACATTCTTCACGGTTCTGCCAATCCGATCGGTGGGCAAAATCAAGTCATTCAACTGCGATGGGGAGAACTTTACGATGCAATGCGATTTGCGAACGCTCCACCCGGGATTAAGTTTGCTTTGGGAGAGAACGTCAAACGCAGCAACATGACCGAGGACCCTTCTGAACGATATCCACAATCTCGGATGGGTGTCGACCAATTGATGCGAGATGCATTTCACGCAGCCAAAGAATATCAACAGCAATGGTCACGTTGGGAGCTGAACCATAACACGTTGCCTCCAAGACGCGATTTGGAATTGGAGGCGTTGTCGCAAGTCCTTCGGGGCGAACGTTGGGTGCATTGTCATAGTTATCGTCAGGACGAGATTCTCGCGCTGCTTCGAACCTGCGAAGAATTCGGAATCAAGATCGCCACGTTTCAACATATCTTGGAGGGGTATAAGGTAGCCGATGCGATGGCTCGGCATGGAGCGATGGGGTCGTCGTTCTCCGATTGGTGGGCGTACAAGATGGAAGCCTACGACGCGATCCCCTATAACGGAGCGATCATGCACAAGTCGGGCGTCGTCGTATCGTTCAATTCCGACGATCAAGAGTTGGCGCGGCATCTCAATCACGAGGCCGCCAAGGCTGTACGATACGGCCAATTGGAGCCAGAAGAGGCCTTGAAGTTTGTTACGCTCAACCCCGCTAGGCAGCTTCGTATCGACTGCCAGGTCGGCACGCTGGAGCCAGGAAAGCAAGCTGATTTCGTCATCTGGAGCGGTCCACCGTTGTCATTGCTTTCGCGTTGCGAGCAGACCTGGATCGACGGACGCAAGTATTTTGATATCCAGGAAGACCTTGAATTGCGAGCCGCCGCGAACGTGACCCGGGCGAGATTGGTACAAAAAGTATTGTTGTCAGGTCAACCTTCGAAGAAAGGGGCTGAGAACGATAAACCCGATGAATCGCTCTGGCCACGCGTGGATATCTATTGCCAAGCCAGGAGCCAAGAATGAAACACATCAATAACATACGACAGGCATTCTTGCCTGTCTGTCACTTAGCCACATCTGCACTGCTCGTCATTTCTATTGTTTTATTTTCGGTCGAAACGTACGCATCCAACGAAGTGCCCGGCGCTGCGCAGACAAAGCCGATTGCACTCGTCGGTGGAACGATTCACACGATCAGCGGCGAAACGATTGCCGACGGAACGGTGCTTTTCGAGAAAGGCAAGATTACCGCGATCGGTACGGCGATCCCATTGCCCAGCGATACTCAGAAAATCGATGTCCAGGGCAAGCACGTCTATCCATCGTTTGTCGATGCCTACACTCAGCTAGGCTTGACCGAAATCAGTTCGGTGCGAGCGACCTTGGATTCGAGAGAAGGTGGATCGTTCAATCCGAATGTCGAATCATGGGTCGCAGTCAATCCGGATAGTGAACTCATTCCTGTAACGCGAGCCAACGGAGTCTTACTTGCATTGTCAGCTCCAACCGGAGGTTTGATTGCAGGCCGATCATCGCTGATCCAACTCGACGGCTGGACCATTGAAGATCTTGTGGTGCGTAAAGACATCGGAATGCATTTGCGATGGCCTTCCGAACGTGCATCGCCATCCAGTGACTCGGAAAAAGGTGCTGAAAACGCCCCGCGTGAAAGTTCTCAAAAAGCATTGCGAGATTTCTTCGACAATTGTCGCGAGTATCAAAAAGCGAGGACCGCTGACGCGGAGCGTCATCCCATCGACTTGCGGTTCGAATCGATGTTGCCAGTACTCGATAGAAAACTCCCAATGATCATTTCCGCCGACGAAATACGTCAGATTCAAGCTGCCGTCGGTTTTGCACTTGAACAGAAGATTCGCATCGTCATCTATGGCGGCTACGATGCGGGCGAATGCGCATCGCTGCTCAACGAGCATCACATACCGGTGATTGTAAGCGGCACCTATCGATTGCCGATGCATGTATCCGATCCGTATGATACTGCGTATACTTTGCCAGCCCGTTTGCAGAAGTTAGGCGTTCCCTACTGTATTGCAAGTGTTGGGAAGTTCGCTGGGACGGGAGTTCGTAACTTACCCTACCATGCGGCAAATGCCGCCGCATTTGGACTCGCCGTCGAGGAAGCGATCAAATCGATCACTCTCTACCCAGCAAAGATTCTCGGGGTCGATGATCGAGTTGGTTCGCTAGAGGTTGGAAAAGATGCAACGCTTTTCGTCTGTACAGGCGACCCATTGGATGTTTCAGTTTCGATCGACACCGCCTTTGTGCAAGGTCGTCGAGTCGAGCTGAACGACCGCCACAAGCGTCTTTGGCGCAAATATGAAAAGAAGTACGAAAAGGAACTTCCTTAACAACAAGGGATTCCCTCAACACGTTATTGCTTTCGCTCCCAAGTAATTGGTCGTACCCCCAGTTGGCTTTTCCAACTGGAGCAAAGGCGAACAGCGAGAGTCACCTTCCGTATTCCTCTCGTCCCCGGCCCGCTTGTCCGACCGGAACGCAAGGTCTCGTTAGCTAATGAACCTGATTCACCCGTGACACGAGGTCACGGGGGTCTTTTGAATCGATCGTTCACTCTTTTTAGCCTATCCACCTTTTTGACCAAACGGCACAAGGAGGCCGTCTCGCTTTCGAGACTACCGTAGGCCGGAACAAGCAGCTAACTGAGTTCGTCAATTTGAGAAAGATAGTCTGCGCCGTTCC
>JANPLJ010000259.1:0-1651 GCA_031426475.1 Pirellulaceae bacterium
GTTTCATTGGGACGCGGCGAGATTTTATTTCGTCATAGCATCTAGTGCTTCATCCAACTTTAAGTTCAGGGTTGGTAGCCGAATTCGTCAGAATTCGGACGCAGCTCGAAAGGCGATGTTTACCGCGCTTCCTCCGAAGTCTTACGACATCGGCTACAAGTTGACTTTTGGACCTCAGACAATATCGCGCAGATAGAAATGATGCTTGCCAAGTTTTCCGCCGTAGTTCCCTGCCGAGATTCGAACGATGTCGGGGGACGCTGAAGCCGCATGAAGGCCTCGCTTCATTGCGGACTGAACCGCTTCAAACGATAGTCCGTCGATCACGATCTCGTAAACCGCGTGGCAGTTCTCGGGCAGCTCGGTCTTTGTTCGCCTTCGAAGCGTGGGGCAGTAGGCGTCGTTCGTACTGGCTTTCAGCTTGGGATATCGCGAGCCGACTTTGCTGCCCGATCGTACGATTCCGCCGGGAAATGGCAACGCAATGTCGCGGCCAGTATGAATCGCGTCGACGGCGGATTCAGCGGCATTGAGTGCCGCCGAAACATTCGTTCCGCAGATCAAGAGGTTACCACCCGCGACTCCGGTGACGGTTCCAAAATAGTCTTCGCAAACAAACTCACCATCCATCGTCGGTATTCGCCAAAAACGCCGATCGTCGAATTTCTTGGCAACTTGAAAGCCGTCACCGAAGTAACGTATGCCTCCTCCGATGCGAATCTGTTTTTCCTTTGGGCAATCGCTGATTCCGTTATAACACGCTGACGTAGGGCTTGTTAGAACACACTGACCGACCCGACTCTGAAGGGCTTTGGCGAGGGCATCGGTGCTGAATCCAAAGACGAGCACTGCAACGCCCGGACGACCGTCCGGCGTTTCCTCGACGGAAACACTCCGTTCAATCGCAGCTTCCACATCGCATGCAATCACGCTGGTTGCGTTTCCACATAGGACGGTCGCGGCAGTCGTTGCCCAGCGAGTGCTATCAGCGGTAATGATCAAGCGAGCCGCCTTGATGGGGAACGCTTCGGCAAACGTATCGATAATCTCGACGCCGTTCAGTTGCAGCGATGTTGTTGGAGTCTCGGGCATCTCGATAGTCTTGTGAACGCTAGAGGATATTGAGTTTTTGTCGCAGTTCCGCTCGGCAGGAGCCTCGTTCTCCCGTTGTGGTCAGACTGTCGGAATGACACACGATTCATGCAGGTAGCTTAAGTCGACGGGATAGTTTCGCCAGCGGATGGAGTAGTATTTCTCGAACCATTCCTGAATATCGGGCTCTACTTCGTGATCGTAGCTTGGCTGGACATGCAGCGTCTTTCCGATCAACGTCTCGCGGATCTCACCTTCTTCCACTAGAATTCGACCGGACTTGATCACCACGCGCGGCATCTCGAACATGGTTTCCTTGTTCTCGTGCGGTGTATAAATCGTGATGTCGGCATCTGCACCTACTCCGAGATGGCCTTTGTCCTTCAGACCCAATATCTTTGCCGGACCGGCACGCGTGATGATTGCGATCTCGTTTAGCGTATACTCGCGTTCGATTTCCCATAGCGTCGATCGTTGTCGAATCTCCGGCGGACAAGTCTTTAAGACATCCTGGCGGTAAGTCCGATCCATCAGGAACCGAATGATCTGCGGGTACGCC
>JANPLJ010000260.1:0-3377 GCA_031426475.1 Pirellulaceae bacterium
GTGGTTCCCCAGCATTGTCAGGAGCGAAGCGTTTGGACTAGTTCAAATAGAAGCGATGGCAAGTGGCTGCCCAGTCATCAATACAGACATTCCCGGGTCGGGAGTTTCGTGGGTTAGTTTGGACGGTATCTCGGGCCGTACCGTCCCGATTCAAAACCCGATGGCATTTGCCGAGGCGGCAAGAAGTTTGGCTAATAATCCGGCTTTGCGAGAAGAGCTATCGGTTGGTGCGATCCAGCGAGCTAATGAGATATTTGATATTCGGAAAATGACGGCGCGAACGATGCACGTGTACGAGTCGATCCTCAATCCCAATACTCATTCGGTTCGCGCTGAGCCAGCAATGCAACCGCATCGCGTAGAAAGTTCTGATCTTATAACAGCCGAACGCTAAAGTCGCTCAAGCGGGCTCTCAACCGATGCCAACAAACGTGCCCAACTTCGATTCACTCACTCCAGAGCAGCAATGGATGAAGGCATGGCGTAGCGCCGCGATCGAGTTGCCGAAAATCCGAGCCAACGAGCTCAAGCAACTGGATGACTCGAAAGTCTTCGAGTTGATGGGCAGTACGGACGCGACTGAAATCTCTTCCAACGGTTTCGCGATACAGCAAGTTTGGTTTTCACGATTTCACATTCTCGAATTGCAGCAAGTTCTCGCGGCAAAAGATCTTAAGAGTTGATCGGTGTTAAGCCAAAAGATTTGGCAATCGGCCATCCAGCTCGACAAAACTTTGCGTGCGCTCCGCTGTCAGTTCTGTATCATTGGAGGTATTGCCGTCCAGCGATGGGGAGAGCCGCGGGTAACTCGCGACGTCGACGCAACTATTTTTGTTGGATTTGGAAACGAAGCGAAATGGATATCAGTTTTGATCGAACACTTCGAAGGACGAATCCCCGATGCTATTAGATTCGCGAAACAGAATCGTATCCTGTTGTTGATCGATGACCAACAAACATCTATCGATATCGCCCTGGGGGGCTTCTCATTCGAGCGGAATATGATCGAACGCGCGAGCCCATGGGGTACGCCACAGCGAGGTTCGATTACAACGTGTTCTGCAGAAGATCTTGTCGTCCTAAAAGCCTTCGCTGATCGTCCGCAGGATTGGATCGACGTCGAAAACGTTCTTATCCGACAAGGTGATCGATTGGACCGAGATTTAGTCGTGGAGGAACTCAAGCCATTGGTAACCCTGAAAGAAGAGCCGGAGATACTTGAACGCCTCAAGTTGCTTTTCCAGAAATGCAGTTGAGGTTTTCTGCCCTGCAGTGAGTGTGTCACTAACACATTTCCACCTTATTTAGTCGAAAGACACGATGGCAGCTCAATCATCCTCCCCAACCTACTCTCCGTTCCTGCTCGCGGACGAGTTAATCCATATGAACATTGACAAGACGTTGCCACGTGATCTACCCGGCCGCTATGGCCGAGCCATCCATGATTTAGAACGTTTGCTGACCGCTGCCGACGCATTGTCAGTTGTCGCAGGTGGCTGGGCGGTTTGGCGACATGGTTATGCTGGTCGAGTCACCGAGGATGTGGATATTGTCGTCGCGGAAGAGAAAATTGAGCGTCTACACCAACTTGCGGAGAACTTTGGCTTCGATTTTTTTCTTCCCCCTGCCGGTCGTTGGCCAAAAATGAACCATCGAGCGACTAAAATCGATGTCGATATCTTGCCAGAAGCGGGAGTTCCCGGTACCCCATCGCGCCCTGCTCCGGTGCCAATCGGGAACCCGAGTCGCTACCAAGCCGTTGCGGGCTCGCTTGTCTTTATTCCGCTGTCCGGGCTCGTCGAACTGAAACTGGGTGCCGGGCGAGCCAAAGATATTGCCGATTTAGTCGAGCTGATCAAGGCACATCGAACCGAACTTGAGCCAATCCTTGAGTACCTTGCAACGGTGCATTCAAGTTACCCCGATCGTTTTTCAGCTTTGATTCGCCAAGCCGACCAAGAGTAGTAGACCAAAGAACAATTCCACGAAATACTGACTCTACAAAAAACTAACTCCTGAAAACATTGTCCTCACATTCATCACCTGGCGTCCGGCACGACTTAGTTGTCCAAGAGCTCGAGCCATTGGTAGCCCTCAAGGAAGAACCTGAGATCCTTGATCGTCTCACGACTCTGTTTCAGAAGTGCAGCTAAAGCTTGAAGGTCCTCCACATCTATGCCGGCAATTTGTATGGCGGGATCGAGCGGATGCTGGCTGCGATTGCCAAGTATCGGGATGCCGAACCTCGGTTGACACACGATTTCGCTCTTTGCTTTCGTGGTCGACTCTGGAATGAATTGGAATCGTTCGGAGTGCTTCCGCATGACCTTGGCAAAGTCCGGCTGAGAAATCCGCTTTCGGTATATCTTGCCCGACGTCGCTCGGCGAAATTGATGCGTGAACAAGCGTACGATGTTGTCATCACGCATGCCTGCTGGCCTCATATCGTATTCGCACCGGTTGTACGACGGACAAAGACACGGCTCGTTAATTGGGTCCACGATGCGCTTGCAGGAACGCATAGAATAGAGCGAACGGCAAGCAAGACACCGCCGGATCTGGCAATTGCGAACAGCCGTCATACAGCAGCAACGATTTCTACCGTTTTCCCGAACGTTCGTCGTGAGGTGATCCATTGCATGATTGATAGGCCAGCACTTCATTGCGACGAGAACCGCGACTCCATACGTAAGTCTGTCGGCACACCGGCAGAGGCAACGGTACTTCTCCAGGTCAGTCGGATGGAAAGTTGGAAAGGTCATCGAGTGCTTTTGGAAGCTCTCGCGCAAATGCGTTCAAGCCAAGACTGGGTTTTATGGATCGTCGGCGGTGCTCAGCGACCATCCGAAATTGCTTACGAAGCGGAACTCAAGGCTCTTGCAAACAAGATGAACATCGCCGACCGAGTAAAGTTTCTGGGACAGCGCCCCGATGTCTCGAGGCTTATGTTTGCGGCCGATCTTTTCTGTCAAACCAATGCAAGTCCAGAGCCGTTTGGGGTCGTATTCGTGGAGGCCTTGTACGCAGGACTGCCGGTAGTATCTTCGAACTTTGGCGGAGCGACAGAAATTATCGACGAAAGTTGTGGCGTACTAGTTCCGCCGAATGATCCGGCTTCATTAGCGAAAACGCTTACAACCATGATTGCTGACGAATCGCTCCGTCATCGACTTTCGCAAGCTGGGCCTGCAAGAGCCAATTTGTTATGTGATCCCGCGAATCGTCTGAAACAATTTGCGGACACCCTCGAATCGATGCCGCGAGCGTGACGCAAACCGCTTCTTCTATTCCAATCACTTCTGCATCGACCGAAGAACGAGCCCGACAGAGTCTCGGTTCGTCGAGCCAGCCGATCTATGAGATGGTACGCCGATTGG
>JANPLJ010000261.1:0-5934 GCA_031426475.1 Pirellulaceae bacterium
CGGCTCGGGCGGAGGTTCCTCGGCAGCCAAACTGGATAGCAGATCTGGCCCAGCCATTTTCTTGAAGTCGACAAATCTTCGGCGGAACTCCGGTTTTTCCGCCTCGCTTTCCAGTGTTCTAAAGAGACGTTCTAGCTCGGATTCGAGGGCGCTGGCTGCAAAGTTCGCCGTCTCTTTGTTGCGTTGCATGGCGATCTCGCGGATCTCTTCCTTCGCTTCGCGATCAGCGATCGAGATACCTCGCCATCCGAACAATCCCATTGCCGAAAGCAAAATCAGCGGGGCGACGATACCAAGCATCAGCAGCGGTCGACGAACACGCGACGCTTGACGGCGTTCCAGAGCTCCGATGACTTGTTGTACGTTGCCGAATCGGTCTGACGAGCTTTTCGCTAAGCATCGATCGACAATGCCCGCTAGCGATCGATCCATCCCTGGTACACGATAATGAGCCCTCGGTGCCGAAGCTTTGAGGATCGTTTCACGATATCGCGATAGGCGGTCAGGAAGACTTGTCGCAGTATCCAACGCAGTCACGGTTTGCGGCGTACGGTGGGGAGGAGTACCAACAAGCATCGTGTAAAGAATCGCGCCGAGCGCGTATACATCCCAGCGGGCATCCGGCAAAGCGTTCAAGTCGGCTTGCTCAGGCGCCATGTAGAACAAAGTTCCCAAAGAAGGCGTTTGCTCCGTCGACATTCTGCTTTGGCCGAAGTCCGCAAGCCTTGGACGCATATCTTGATCGAGTAAAACGTTGGCGGGCTTAAGGTCGCAATGCAAAACGCCTTTGCCATGAGAATGGTTCAACCCGATCGCAACATCGGTAAATATCTCTACAGCTCGCGCGACGCTCATCGCGCCCCGTTGACGAATCAAATCATCCAACGAACCGTTCTCAAGAAACTCCATCACATAGTACGGAGGTTCGGCGTCCCAACCGACGTCGAGAACTTGAACGATAAATCGGTTGGCCGACATCGTCACCAAGTTCTTTACTTCGCGTGCCAAAAGGGACCAATTCACTCCCGATCGGTGTAGATAAAATTTGACTGCGACCGAGCGACCGGTGTTGAGATCGACACCCACCCATACTTGACCAAATGCTCCCTGCCCCAACAGGCTATCGATTCGATAACCTGGGATCTGGGAAGGCGGAACCGTCGCTCTTAGGCTTAGTTCCTCGGCTCGCATTTGCTCGCCGACGGTCTGTTGTTGAGTGTAGTCCGTAGCCATCCGCTCGATCAAAAGAAGTTATGAAGTTCCAATTCTACGCATCTACGTCGACTGGGTTCGTTTTCGGTCACATTGTAACAGAACGGCCTCTGTGAAAGCGAGACTCTGTACGCTTCAACCTCGGGAATCGCGAAATCGACCGACAACTTCCGTGATTCGGCGTCCTGCCTCGAGAACTTCGTCGAGGGTCGTGTGGACACTCAGGCTCAGGCGAATTGCACCGCTGACAACGGATTCCGGAAGGTGCATTGCCTGTAAGACGTGCGAGGGTTGTCCAGAACCGCTAGCGCATGCTGAACCCGTACTGCATGCGATCCCTCGTCGGTCCAGCGCCATCTGCAATGCTTGCCGTTCAATCCAGGGATACGAAAGCGAAATCGTATGCGGTAAACGTGGCCCTGCGGCGCCGAGAATGATCGGTGGATGGGGGCTCGTCAATAAAATGTTTTCGAGGGCGATTCGGAGCTCCGCCAACATCCTGTTTCGTTCATCGATATTTCCGACGGCAATTTCGGTTGCTTTGGAGAATCCGACTGCCAATGCGACACTCTCGGTTCCAGGACGCAAACCCATTTGTTGAAACCCACCCTGAAAAACAGGTGTGACATGAACTCCATGACGAAGCACCAATGCGCCGATACCGACTGGACCGTGGTATTTGTGTGCGGTAACGCTCATCGCGTCCGCTTTGATCTCGGAAAAGCGTAAAGGAATCTTTCCTATCGCTTGTACTGCGTCGGTGTGGACAAGAATGCCCCGCGACGATGCCGACTCGGCAACCTGGCCGAGGGGTTGAATCGAGCCAGTTTCGTTGTTCGCGACCATCAACGAAATCATAGCGATTCGTCCAGCTTTGTCGCCGTCGGTTACGGCTGCATCGTGATCGAGCAGCCAGCGATTCCACGTTTCGAGACATACTCGACCATTGGCGTCGACAGGGAGATATCGAACACGTCGCGCGTCGCGACGGGCGATCTCCATCGCCACGCCAAGAATACTCGGATGCTCGATCGAGGAGACAACGAGATCTCCCTCGAGTCCATCGAGAATACCGACGAGGGCGAGATGGTTGGATTCGGTCCCGCCACTCGTAAAAACGACCTGATCTGCACTCATCCCGTGGGTACGGCAACCGAGACTCGTCGCGATCGCTGTTCTCGATGCTTCCAATATCGAGCGTGCTTTTCTACCTGCCGCATGTTGGCTGGCAGGGTTCGAAAGTCGGTTACGGAGGACTGCCGAAATCGCATCCGCGACGCTTCGATCAATCTCCGTGGTCGCATTGTTGTCGAGGTAGATTGAGGATTCGTTCATGGCGGTAAGAATTCTCGATGCGGTCATTCGCTTGACTTTGAAAGCGTTGCAAAGCCAGCTCGGACCGATTTTTCCAACGCATCGAGTTTGGGAGAATTCCCAAAGGTTTTTGCCCATTCAACGGCTATCCGTGCTTCGGGGAATTCCTTCTTGGCCACGTGCCGCTCCCCCTGATCCAGCCCGGCTTGCATACTGATCGCTTCGATCGCGTTTTTGAGTTCCGTTGTCGATGGATTGGTTGTGGCAATACGAAATAGCTCCGGCATCGCAAAGTAGGAACGGTGAATCGCAAGTTGCTGGATTGCAGGCCAAAGAATTTTTGCCAGATCGGGGTGTTTCTTTGACCAGCTTTCCCAGAAAAGCCCGTTTTCAGGATTGCGAGTCTCGAAAGCCGTCATCAGTACCGACGCTTCCAAGATTTTTCCCGACCGAATTCCTCGTGAATATTCAACGAGATCCCAACGCTCGACGCCGTCGGTTCGAGTCGCATTGGTCAAGTGCTTCGAGATCTCTTGGGGGCAGGCCAAGACGGCTGGTTGCACAACTGTCTTACCGAGCCAGCGACCGGTCTCAAATTCCCTAGAACTAAAGGTATACGGTGAAAATTCGGTGCCTTGATAGCCTGGAAAGAATAAACCTACGATTCCAATCCCAGCCCAGGAAGCGATTAGAATCATGATGCCTGCGACAAGTCGTCCCGTTCGATTTGTCGATCCGGCATGGGATGTGGTGGTTGCGGAGTTCATGAAACTAGTATAGTGAATACTTTATGGAACGGTGATCGCTGATTTTCGTTATTAATTGCCAGAGTATTCTGTTCAATTTGTTATCGATTCCTTTTCCATTTTTGTTGCCCAAAGAAATGAAACCTCTGAGAAAAACGGCCGAATTTCCCTGCTTTTTCGGCCAAAACAGGCCGAGCGGGTTCTTTATTCGACGCTCTTGGAACTGCGAGTCCGATGGGTACAATCCGAGAACGCTCGACGTCGTGGACGCGGGGTCGAATTCAATCGCAAGCGATGAGGTTGGATCCGAAGATTGTCAGAAAAACTCGTCTACTCCTCGACAACGCCTGGAGGCTGTTTTACTACTGTCGCGCGAGCCGATTTCACCCCGAAAACTTGTTCAACTAGCCGACTTGGCGGATGCCACGACCGTACACTGGCCCGCCAATTAAATGATGTCTACGATGCGCGCGGCCACGCGTATCGGATTGAAGAAGTCGCAGGCGGCTACTTAATGCTGACCAGACCTCAATTTGCCAGTTGGCTGAGAAAGTTGGAGCGTGTAAAACCCGAAGTACATCAGTCGCAAAGCGCGATCGAGACGTTGGCGATAGTGGCCTATCGACAACCTGTGTTGCGTGCAGATATCGAAGCCATTCGTGGAGTCGGATGCGATGAAGTACTTAGGCAGTTAATGCAGCGAGATTTAGTTAGAATTTGTGGGCGAAGTGAAGAACTAGGCCGACCCTATCTTTACGGAACCACCAAAAGTTTCTTACAACTATTCGGATTAAGGTCTTTGGACCGATTGCCCCGTGCGGACTGGGTTCGCCAGGCCGAGGTGCAGTTTGACAACCAAGTGACCGACAACAGTCAACCTAGAGATTCATTTTCGTCAGAAGTTTAAGTTTTTTCCCAGGCCAGATGTAGGCTCAGAGACAAAGGAGTTCGCCGTGAAGATGACGCTTACTGTTCCGATTGCAGCTAAGAATTTGTTCCCACATTCGAACGAGCGTTTTTCTCGTCGAATTTCGTTTATCGAACTCGCCAGCGATCAAGACGAAGATGATTTTGACGATGATGACGACGAAGACGACGACGTGGACGAGGATGACGACGAAGATGAAGAGCTCGAAGACGACGAAATCGATGACGACGAAGAAGAAGAGGATGATGTCGAGGAGCTAGAGGACGACGAATGGGAAGAAGTCGATGACGACGACGAGGAAGATGACGACGACGATAGCGATGATGAAGAAGATGATGAATGGGAAGACGAAGAAGACGAGGAAGATGATTGGGACGACGATGATGATGAGGAAGAAGATGAGGAAGAAGAGGAAGAATGGGATTGATTGATTGCCCATCTTTCGAATGCTGAGAATTTAACGCAACGAGGCCCTCCATTTGGAGGGCCTTATTCTTGGTGAAGTTCGGATTTAATGGCAGAGGGACTTGCCGGCCTGCTACAAAAGGGTCATTCGAGAATTCGTGTCCCTCTCTGTTGAGCTTCCATGTCATTGTCCCAACTTAAGGCAGTCGTGATCGGTGCTGCGGGCGGAATCGGCTGTCACGTTTGCGAACAAATCTACGCAGGTGGAGGTGAAGCCTTTCTGATTGGCCGTACGGCGGACAGTTTGCGACCGCTTGCCGACAAATACGGCTGGGGATTTGCCGTCGCCGACGCTTCGGACTGGGACCAGTTGTCTCAAGCGGTTTCGAGCGCCGAAGGGGTACTGGGCGGAGTCAATGCGGCAATTAACTTGGCTGGCTCGTTCCTTCTGAAACCCGCCCATTTAACCGGGTGGAAAGATTGGCAGGATACTGTGTCGGCAAATCTGTCGTCGGCATTCGGAGTTGTTCGGAACTGTGCCCCTCTGATGTTCTCAAACGGCGGTTCGATCGTCATGGTCAGCTCGGCAGCGGCCACCATCGGGCTTGCTAATCATGAGGCAATCGCAGCTTGTAAGGCCGGCATCGAGGGATTGGTGCGTTCTGCGGCGATGACTTACGCTAGCAAATCCATACGGGTCAACGCAATCGCACCGGGATTGGTTGAGACAACGCTCACCGAACGGATTTGGAATCAGTCGCGAGCCGCAGAAACTTCGCTGGGAATGCACCCGATCGGAAGATTTGGGAAGCCTGAGGAGATTGCCAGAGCGGTCTGTTGGTTGGCTTCGCCCGAACAGAGCTGGATAACTGGGCAAACGCTAGGTGTCGACGGAGGGCTGGGGCGTTTAAAGGCCTCGCGCTAGCTTCGCTGTATGCTTTCGGCAAAGGTTAGAGTATTATTTCACCGATCGGAATCCTGACGAATTCTCCTACTTATCAAATTAAGTGGGATGAAGCACTCGGTTTTTCGCAACTAACCAGCCAACATAAACTCGGAGCAAACGAGCATGAATCAATTCCCCTTCCTTCGACGAGCCGTCGTTTTCGCGATTCTCGTTCTTTTCTGCGTTCGATTGCACGCAACAGCCCGTGCCGAGGCCTTGCTTAGCATCGGCTCGACGGCGCCTAAGCTCAATATTTCGGATTGGCTCCAGCAAGGCGGAGGGAAGTATCCCAAGATTACGAGTTTCGAGCCCGGAAACGTCTATGTCGTAGAATTTTGGGCTACATGGTGCGGCCCTTGCATTCAGAGTATGCCGCATCTTGC
>JANPLJ010000262.1:0-4256 GCA_031426475.1 Pirellulaceae bacterium
TAATAGTCTTCACTCGAAATCTCCAAAGCTGTGTTAGGCGTGGATCGTTGGGCTGGTCGAAAAGGCCAACGATTTGCAGGGCATTTCGAGTTTTTTATGCGCAAATATCGTGCCAACAAAATGGCATATGCTTATTTAAGGGCTAGTGCTTTGTCAATTAGATAACCGATGATTCTAGCAGACGAACCTTTGGACGCTCGTTCCTAGGGAAGGAGCCTGGACAAGGGGTGCGAGCCTGGCGATCAGTGCGGCCAACATTTCAGTAAACGTCGGCGACAAATTGTCGTTTGGGATATCTTCTCCTGGCTCCGAAGTCGGCCCTTACTTTCTGCCATCAACGGACGCCCCAGGCTATGCTGGTGGAAATGGTGTCAATCGCATTATCAATCCGGTTGGTGCTTGGCAGTTGTCTCCAACTTCGGATCATGGCTTTCAAACATTTGTGAATACGGCGATTCCGGAGCCAAGTACTTTGGTTCTATCGTTTGCTACAGGTATCTCTTTGGCCTTTAATCGCTGTCGTAAATCGGTTGGATTTTAGCGAATCGAGAAATCAATCATTTCAGGATTTCCGTCGGGCTCGCCCCGACGAGATCACAACTGGCACGCTACCTATTTCATCTATCCACCAAACGTCTCTCACTCTCTCACGAATTGCCTCTGACGATTCATGAGGGACGGAGAGCGAGGGATTGGAATTTGCAAGGTAGCTCGTCGCGAGGAAGCCCGCAGGTGCCGAAAAGTATCGCATGATCAGCGATAGCTGGTTCTGACGAACGATAGACGTATCGGTCGCGTTGACTCGACCATCTTTATTGACGTCATAGATATTCGTGACTGAAACGGAATTTGCGCCTGTCGATTGATTCTGACGCACGGCTGACGTGTCGGTTGCATTCGTTCGAATCGAAATTGGCGTACCGACGTTTCCGATGTAAATATCGGCGATTGCATTGCCAAAATAGAAGACATCGTTTGCTGCCAATCCCGTGTTGGAGTTCGCGAGCACCGTCACCCTTAGCCAAGTATTGCGAATCGCCTGATCGGCAAATTCAATCTTGACACGACTCGAACCTGCTGCGCCTGCACCAGGAAGAACCGAGATGGAAGCGGCCGCACCAGTCGCAACGAAGTTCGACACGGATATTCCATCCCACGTTGCAAATTGAAAATCGGACGCCGATAGAGATCCAGCCAAATTTGCTACGTCGACGACGAGACCGTTAAGTCCCTTGGAATAGTTTGTATAGTTCGCCGTCGTCGTTTCCTGGCCAGGTAATAAGGCAACCTTGGTCGTATCGATCGCGTTCGATGGATTGCCCGAGCCATCTCCAAAAACGACACTAGGCGATCGGTTGTAGAAAACTTGTCGAGCGACGATGGATGCGTTGACGACTTCTTGGATTTTGAGGATCGCTCGACCTTGGGTGTATACCGCAAAATTGTTGCCGCCGATCGATTCATTGCTCCCCTGCGTCCAACCGCTTCCGATGTTGACGACGTCACCAAAATTGCGACGTACCAATAGCGTGTTCGACTCGTTGGAAAGATTGAGGACTTCAAGCAGGTTCAAGGTAAGTGAATTGACACCGACTCCGGTGACATCGATCGCTTCGATGCCCTGGATCCGATTGTCGCGAAGCATAGTTAAGTCCAATGAAATGCCGCTGCCATCGAATCGCAACGTGTCCGTGCCAGTCCCTCCAACGATGCGTTTGAACGTCGTATCGCCGATCGCGAGAATATCGTTGCCTTGTCCACCGGTCTGCACATCGGCACCTCCGAGACCAAGCAAGACATCATTGCCACGTCCTCCTACGATGGTGTTCGCCGCCGTGGAACCGGTAAGTGTTTCAGCGGCTGACGTGCCTGGATGTGTCACCGACAAGGTGAGGTCGCTGCCGTAGATCAAATAGCTCTCGCCAGCATATAGCTTCGCATTGGTTGATCCGTCCGCTCGATTAGCCCCAATCAGCATGTCACCGAAACCATCGCCGTTTACATCGCCAGCACCGCTCACCGCTCGGCCGCTAAAGTCATCCATATCGACGCCGAATAGGACGAGTCCTGGAACGGATGTTCCGACGTTCGTTTGATCGATACTGGTCGGCATGGTTGCAGCGCCGAAAACAAGGTAGGTTTCCCCGGAATTCGATTTCGCATTGCTGGCTCCATCTGCCGAATAGGCACCGATCAAAAGATCATCGAAGCCATCGCCATTGACATCGCCAGCGTTGCTGACCGCGAATCCACTCTGGTCGAGTGTGTCAGTGCCGTAGAACTTGATACCTGGTACAGAGCCGCCCGTGTTCGCTAAATCGATCGTCGCAGGTGACGTTGCACGACCGAATATCAGGAAGCTATCTCCGGCATTGAATTTCGTGTTATTGAAAGCGTCTCCAAAATGAGCTCCGATCAGCAGGTCGTCGAAGCCATCACCGTTGATATCCCCTGCACTGCTAACCGAACGCCCCGTGTAGTCTTCCGTGCGCGATCCAAAGAAGAGTATTCCAGGTGTCGTGCTCCCAACTGTCGTTAGGTCGATCGTCACAGGGATTGAAGGTCCCCCAAAGATCAAATAACAATCGCCGGCTAGATTTTCTAAGTTGGCTGAGCCGTCAGCATAGGGAGCTCCAATCACTAAATCATCAAAGCCGTCACCGTTGAAGTCCCCAGCCGAACTCACGGATCGACCACTGTAATCGTATGCTTCTGCTCCAAAGATTTTCACGCCGACAACCGTCGTGCCGATTGTATTAAGATCGATTGTCGCTGGGAGTGTCGCGTTACCAAAAACGAGATACGATTCGCCAGCCGATAATTTGGCATTTCCAGAGGCGTCAGCTTTGTAAGCACCGATAATCAAGTCATCAAAGCCATCTCCGTTGACATCGCCAGCCATGTTGACGGAGTTTCCGCTGTAGTCCTCGACGTCGGCACCAAAAAATTTGACACCCGGCGTGGTTGTCCCGATGGTTGAAAGGTTGATCGTGGCTGCAAAACTACCGCTTCCAAAAACGAGATAGACTTCGCCGGCTTCGGCTTTCGCATTGCTTACCGCATCGCCCTGATAAGCTCCGATCAGCAGATCCTGGAAACCATCGCCGTTGATATCGCCTGCCTGGCTGACCGACATGCCGCTTAAATCATCGATGTTCGTTCCAAAAAATTTTGTTCCCGGTATCGTCGTGCCAACGTTCGTCAAATCAATAATTGATGAAAGGGTTGGACTGCCATAGATCAAGTAGCTTTCACCTGCGTCAGAGGTTGCGTTTCCCGATCCATTAGCGCGAGGAGCACCGATAATCCAATCGTCGAAGCCATCCCGATTGACATCTCCAGCGCGGCTAACGGCGAAACCGCTTTCATCGCCCGCGTCGGCGCCGAATAAGGTAACTCCTTGAGTCGGAGTCAGCGCGCCCAATTCTATCGTTGCCATTAAACGACGGTCTTCTAGCGTATCAAAGACAAGGGTGCGTTTTCGCGACCGGCGGCGAGTTGGCATGATGAAATGGCTAGTTTTAGATGATTAGGACTGTAGACAGTATAATACAAAATGCCTTAAGATGAAACGGAAAGCTATTGATGTTTGCAAGAGCCTTCCTTAGCGACCTACGCTCGGCTTTATCTGCGAGTACCTGTTCCGAATTGATAGTCAGTAAAGCATGCTGAAGATTTGAGGCTCAATTATGAATCGCGGTAACATCCTGTCCCTGATAAACCGATTGGTCTTCTTTGCGATCATCCTCGCGTTCGCTGCAATTTGGTACTTCGGCAAGCGAGAAACAATCGGACCGCCTGCGGATGCTTGGTTTCAGTCGGAAGTTGTGAGCGAAGAACGCCTGGTTCTAGTCAAGTTTGGCGCAGAGTGGTGCGGCCCGTGCCACGTTATGGATGATTCGATCGATCAAGTCGAACCCGAGTTTGGGAATCAAGTGAAATTCGTACGCGTCGACGTCGACGAGAAGAAAACTTTGGCGAATCACTACCGCGTTTCTGCAATTCCTCGGACGTTTCTCTTTCAAAATGGCAAGATCGTCGCCGACCAATTGGGTGCGCTCGATCCAAAAGGCCTTCAGTCGTGGATTGAAAAATCGATGGCCAAACCGTAGGGTAGGCTTACGTCCTGACTAAGGATTGCCATTTACCGTTAATCGCAAAAGCGTCCTTAAACACGACGTACGAATTTAGTCAAAAATACGACACTTCTCGCTGATCGCCGGCATTGGGTTCCCAAGCTGGAGCCTGGGAACCAG
>JANPLJ010000263.1:0-2948 GCA_031426475.1 Pirellulaceae bacterium
TCGCGCTTCTTTGCACCGAGTTCGAGGATCTTTTCCTCGATGGTGCCCTTTGCGATGAGCCTGTACGTCGTGACGACTTTGGTTTGGCCGATACGGTGGGCGCGGTCCGTCGCTTGGTCTTCGACGGCGGGGTTCCACCAAGGATCCATGTGGATCACATAGTCGGCTGCCGTGAGATTGAGTCCCGTTCCACCGGCCTTCAAGGAAATCAAGAACGCGGTCGCATCCCCGTTTTGAAACCGGTCGACTTGCTCTTGACGTTTTTCGGCAGGCGTCGAACCATCGAGATATTGGTAGCTGATCTTTTCCTCGTCCATCATCTCGCGAATCAATGAAAGATGTTGGACGAATTGGCTGAAGATGAGCGCGCGGTGACCTTCTTCGCGGAGTTGCGTTAGTGTCTCGGTGAGTTGATTCAGTTTGGCTGAACGATCCTTCCACGCTTCATGAACGATACGTGGATGACACGCGATCTGCCGAAGTCTCGTTAACAAAGCTAAGATTTTGAAACGTTGATCCTGAATGTCGGGCAGTTTCGCAATCGCATCGATTTCACCGATCGCCGAATGTCGAACTTGATCATAGATGGCGCGTTCGGCCGTCGAGAGTTCTACATACAGGTTCATTTCTGTACGCTCCGGCAAGTCTTTAAGAACCTCGCGTTTCGTGCGTCGCAGAACAAATGGTTTAAGTCGATTCTTGAGAGCCTCGCGGCGATCGGAATCGTTGTCGCGTTCGATCGGGCTGGCATAGCGATTGCGAAAATGCTCCCATCCGCCGAAAACACCCGGAGCCACGATTCGGAAGAGACTCCAAAGTTCTCCTAGATGATTCTCCACCGGGGTTCCGGTCAGGGCGATGGTCCATTGCGATGGGATCGAAGCAATGGCGACCGACGTTTTGCTGCGGCTGTTCTTGATCGCTTGGGCTTCGTCGAGAATCAGGTTTGCCCAATTCACTTTGGCAAGTCGCTCGGCATCGCGGAGAGCCAGTCCATAGCTACACACAACCAGTTGTTGGGGGCCAAGTTTCTCGAGAAATTCGCCTCGGTCGGTCTCTCGATAGAGCGACGCTTGAAGCTGCGGTGCGAATTTTTCAATTTCGCGCATCCAATTGAATCCGACCGATGTCGGAGCGATGACCAGCGATGGACCTTCATGAGCCCGGTCCAATAACACAGCCAGCGTTTGAAGGGTCTTGCCCAGTCCCATATCGTCCGCCAGGATCCCCCCAACACCCCATTCCGCCAAACGACGAAGCCAGCGGTAACCGTCTACTTGGTAGTCTCGCAGGTTTGCTTGTAAACCAGCTGGCAAGACCGGCTCCAGTTTTTCAGCTCGTTCGAGCTTTTTCAGACAGTCGTTCCAGGCTTTTGTTGCATCGATCTGCAGATGTTGCTGGAGGTCGCGAATCGTGTGCGCCGAAGTCCTATCGAAGCGAATCGCCCCACGTTCTTGATTGACGGAATCGTCAAGTTTCCGCAGGTTCTCACGAAGTTCTTGTGAAATGCGGATCCAACCTCGCTCTCCCAACCGCACAAAGTTGCCTTGCATCGAATCGGTAGCGGCGGTTCGAAGTCCTTCCAGAAGCGAAACGATTTCGATCGTTTCATTGCCGACTTTGCAATCACCGTGGAGACTAAACCAGTCTCGCTTTTGAGATATCCCAACACGAACGTTGTTAGCAGAGACCGTCCCCAACACCGTCATCGGCTTTTCGGATGTCTTATCCCAAAGCACTTCCAACGTCTCCGGATTCGCTTGAATCTGCTCGAGCATATCCAGAATATGATCGACGTTGTTCAAGGTCCCTTCGCTTTCGCTGGTATTCAAGTGGAATCGTTGGCTAAGCTCTTGGACCATGCTGTGTTCCTTATCGAATGATCGAAACCACTGCACACGTTTTCCATCGCGATTCCCAGGTTTGACTAAGACGCCTTCGCCGGGTCTTCGCAGTACTCCTTGTTCATCACGCGAACGAATACCGTAATCGAGGGTCCCATCCTTTCGCGAGCGAAGCAACAAGACCGGTTTCGGTTCGATTGGTACCAATGGGCCCGCGATATCCTCGGGAAGCTTGAAATTGACGATGGATTGAAGTTTCGCAACCAGCTCGAGGAATTTGTCGGCGTGCTTTTCGTGGATCGGTGCTATCCTGATGAGCTCGCGTACGGTTTCGCTTTGCTGTGGACTGCATCGGTACGCGTGAATTTCGCATTGTTGGGGAGCGATAGCGATAACTCCTTCGCCTCCACAAAAGAAGACACGCGTCGAATCGTGCTTCGCCGAATTCATCATTATTGCGAACTTCAAGCCCTCGCTCGTTTTTTGAATTCCCAGAACGGCGTCAAACGCTTCGACCGTTGCGGGCTTTCCATTCACCATGACGTTCGATTGGCCGATTAACTCGCGCGCGGCGATCGAGGGATCGATTGTTTCGGTACGGCTATAGCGATCGTTGCTGATTTTTACGTGCTTCAGGACTCGCCGATCCTGTTCGGAAATCGAGGCGTTGGAAATCAGGAGCGAAGAAAAACTAGTTTTCTTCCCTTTGATCCAGCCATCCCCTCGCTTTCGTGCGCTTTGGATGTACGGGTCGAATTCAAGCGAAGTATGCTTCAATTCAAAATTCCAGGCGATTCGAGTCGGCTCACACTCAACCGGTGGCAGCAGTTCACTAGCGTCGTCGCTTGCCGTTGGCACTATCGAAACGAGGCGTTCAAGTTTCGCAAGGTGGATACGCGACTCGTCAAAATAGTAGAGGGACGAATCAAAACTGCCTTTGTCGAATTTGTTCTGGTTTATCCGAATCGACGCAGGGGACCGTTCGTCGGACAATTGTTCAAGCAAAAATGTGATGAACGCGTTGGTATGCTCGCACGCGGACTTGCCGCGGGAGCGAGCACAGTTGCAACCAACCGGAGTCGGATGAGCCCCTTGCACGTCAGC
>JANPLJ010000264.1:0-2065 GCA_031426475.1 Pirellulaceae bacterium
GGAGACCCACAAGCTGAAAACAGGATAGATAGCGATATCGCATTGTAACGCAAACAAGTGTTGATCGACAACAATGAAGTCGGCCAAAAGCAATGGCAAATAGCGCGGCGTAGATTCGATAACGGGCTTTGAGCTTCAAGCGAGCTTGAATCGGCCAAGCTGGAATTGATGGGTAATTGTGGGATGGCTAAAAGTGTTATAATTTTTGAGACTTTGCGCTGAATGCCACCAAATTCGTACTGTTAAACGAGTCGCTTGAAAATGGTGGTGATCAGTGAGAAGTGTCTAAATTTTGAGTTGCGTTTTCTTGGGTTGCATTTGAGGGGGAGTATCTCATGTCCATTGAATCTGATCTTGATGCATTCGGGATCGCTCAAGTTCTGGTGGTGCTAAAGCCGTCCGAGCAATTGCTGACCCGTTTGGTTGCAGAGGACCAATTCGCAAATGTAGTAAAGCACTTTGTGGTTTCCGAACAGACGCGCGATGGCGCTCTGGCCGCTGCTCGAAGTAGCTTTTCAAGCGAGGGTAGTCCGAGCATTCCGGCTCCCGAGTATCATGTCTATCCCAATTTAGGATTGATGCTCGGTACCGTCGACCGCGAAGGAAAGGCTAGTCTGGATAAGAGCAGCAAAGTTGATAAGGTGCTCGGAGTTCCAGAAATGAGCTTGATTCGCCCTGTTGCTAGTCGCGATACGACGAAACGCGTGGTGGGTGCGACTTGGGGACTCAAGAAGATGAAGGTTCCCGAGCTTTGGACTGCAGGCTTCAAAGGGAAAGGGGTTATTGTTGGGCACTTGGACACTGGTGTGGATGGAAAACACCCTGCACTTAAAACGGCGATTCACGCGTTTGCTCAATTCGACGAAGTAGGCGAACAGATCGCCGGCGCGAAGCCGACTGACAGTGGTACACACGGAACGCACACTGCGGGAACCATTGCGGGGCGTCCAGTACCTGAGGGGAGCTTTGGCGTTGCGCCTGAATGTAAACTTGCATCGGCCATGGTGATTGAAGGCGGAAACATCATTGCTCGAATACTCGGCGGTATGGATTGGGTGATCGGGCAAAAGGCAAAGATCTTGAGCATGTCGCTAGGATTGCGCGGCTATCGTACAGAGTTTCAGGCACTGATGCAGATCATTCGAAACCGAGGGTTGCTTCCGGTGATCGCGGTCGGAAACGAAGGAGCGGGAACGAGTCGCTCACCTGGGAACTACTCCGTGTCGCTTTCAGTGGGCGCGTCGAATGAGCGCGATCGTGTTGCTGGTTTTTCGTCGAGTCAACGATTCGCACGCACGGAAGACCCTATTGTTCCTGATATTGTGGCACCAGGAGTCGCCGTTTTTTCGGCTCTTCCTAACGGTCGGTTTGGAGAGAAGGATGGTTCATCGATGGCGACACCGCATGTCGCTGGTCTTGCCGCGCTTCTTTGGGAAGCCAAGCCGACCGCGACAGTCGACGAGATTGAGGCTGCGATTTACGCTTCATGCCATCGACCGGATACGATGCCTGAAGAGCGAGCCAATCGTGGCTGCCCCAATGCGGTTCTTGCCTACGAGTACTTGACCGGCAGGAAGCTTTCGGTGCGTCCTGCGTCGAAAAAGAAAAGCAAGCCGGTTGCGACGAAAAAAGTGAAGAAGTCCGCGAAGGTAGCGAAGAAGACTGCGAAGGTAGTGAAGAAGAAGGTGGCTTCGAAGGCCGCTTCGAAACCAACCAAGCGAAAGAAGTAGGCTGGACGCGTCGCGTTGAGTACTATTTCGACTGTCCCAAATCTAGTCCATTGACGCCACTCAGCTTGTCTGGAATGGCGTGGACTTAAGTAGCGGAACGGCGCGAGCCGTCCGGTGTATTGCGAGAAAACGTTGAGGAACCGGATGGCTTGCGCCGTTCCGCTACAAATTTTTTTCTTAAGTCCACGCCATTCCCCCGGCTTTGCGGGGGAGAGGGTTGGGGTGAGAGGGCAACTTGTCAAGCGATTCAGCCCCTCACCCTAACCCTCTCCCCGGAGTACCGGGGAGAGGGGACAAGAGAAATTTCTTATCCTTGCAGCATTCGGCACGAGGCC
>JANPLJ010000265.1:0-1084 GCA_031426475.1 Pirellulaceae bacterium
CGGATCAACGGCAACCCTCCAAGCTGCAATCGTTGTGGCCATTGGCATTTGCTGGGCTGTTTATGCTCACAGGGATACTGATCCTTGTGTATCTTGGCCGCGACACAGCGAGGCTCATGAATGCTCCTTTGGATGAAATCGACCTCAAAGCACTCCTTTCGACCGAATCGGTTCCCACCATTGAAACGCTTCGTGGAAAGATCGTCGTTCTTCATTTTTGGGGCACTTGGAGCGAATCTAGCAAGAGCGAGTTCTCGAAGTTTGTCGAAGTTTATCGGAACTACGAGAACAAACAGGACGTGAGGATCATCAGTGTGAGTTGCTCGCCAGGAATGGAAAGCGATTTAGAAAAACTCAAACTTGACACGTCAAGCTACCTTCAGTCGTTGGGCCTGACGATGCCCACTTACGCCGACCCCGCCATGTTCACACGCGGCAAGCTAGCTCGCATGCTGGCGTCAGGTGGCTTCGTCTATCCGTTTACGCTGGTAACCGATCGAGAAGGTGTTGTTCGCGAATTCTGGCTCGGGAGCAACCCGAACTCGATGAAGGAACTGAAAATCGTTGTCGACCGATTGATCGCTCAAGCCCCGCATTGAGGCCGTGAACGTCGTGGACGAGTCGCTCTGCGACTCGTCGAAACTCGTTCCTCCCGCTACGAAATCGGGTTGCTTTGACTCTCGACCTCTCTTGTGGGGCAATGACTGTTTGAAGATCAGATTGTGCTCGTTCGCCACCGAATATTGATTGAGGGGCGATAGGGGCTTGTCCCAACGCCGTGATTCAATTTCCGATAACACCCATTAAACTTGACACTCCTCGCTGATCGCACCGACTGGTTCCGAGGCTCTGCCGGCTCTGCCTGGGAACCCAATGAATTGCAGGCTCCGCCTGCCGAAGTGACGAAGGTCACCGGCGATTCGGGAGGCGGAGCCTCCAAGACAGTGCGTTCCCAGGCGGAGCCTGGGAACGCGCGTCACCGAGGTGGCGATCAGCGAGAAATGTCTTAAAATTCCTGAATAACCAAAAATTGAACGACGCGATTTGATTACCGACGTCGCTTCTTGCGGTGATTGGAGAATCG
>JANPLJ010000266.1:0-4352 GCA_031426475.1 Pirellulaceae bacterium
GCGACTCCGCTGGCGGGAAAAGTATGTGGTTCCGCGACTCCGCTCGCGGGGAGATATGTCCAGCGAACGGAGTCGCTGACCCACCGATTAGGAAAACAAGCGATAGCGGACGATGCAGTAGATGGCGCTGATAAGATCTCGAAAGCCGATCTTCTTACCCTCGGTCCATGACCGCGCGTTGTAGCGAACGGGGACTTCGACGATCGCAAGCCCTCGTCGAGCGACCTTGGCGGTGATCTCTGGCTCGAAGCCAAATCGACGCTGCTCGATAATCATGCTTTGCAATACTTCGCGTCGAAACGCCTTATAGCAGGTTTCCATATCGGTTAGCTTCTGGCTGTTCACCAAATTGCTCAGAGCGGTCAACCCCCAATTGCCTAAACGATGAAGGGCTGAACTGTTTTGGTGATTTGCTTCCAAGTACCTTGAACCAAAGGCGATCGAGGTTTCGCCTCGTTCGATGGGCTGAATAACCTTGAGAATATCTTCGGGGTTATATTCTAGGTCTGCATCCTGAACGATCACAATTTCGCCTTCGGCCAGGCGAAATCCGGTTTGAAGTGCGGCTCCTTTCCCCTGATTCACGCAATGAAAAAATACTTCCACTTCGGGCATGTTTTGCAGTGATTCGAGCACATCGCGAGTTCCATCCGTGCTTCCATCGTCGACGACGATAATTTGCTTATCGATCGGGAGCTTTCGTACACTCTCGATCACTTGCACGATCGTCCCGCGTTCGTTGTAGACTGGAATTACGATCGACAGTTTGGGAGACATGATCGTCCGATCGTCTTGTTCGGAAGCGGTCGCCAAGACTTCGGCAATTCGGTCTAGGTTTGCGATCGCAGTAGCGACGCTATCCTGTTGATCCGAACTGGTTGGCGAAACCGGATGTGTGACCGCGGGGTTAGCATCCACTGCGAGATTCGACTGCGACATGAGAACCTTTGACGACGGTAGACGATGAACCTGCAATGGAGTGTCTATCGGCAAGAATAGGTTATTTCGTGGGACATGCTCGCGAATCGCATTCGAAAAACTTCCGGAGCCGACTCGAATTGTGGAGTTGTAACGATTGTACAGACGATTTTGATTCGCCTGTGACTCAACGAAAAAACCATTGTCACGGGATGACAATGGTTTAAGGATAATGTGCTTATCGAGGAAGGCTTATCAGTTCTCGGGGCCAGCAGGGCGCGATGGTCGTCCGCCTTCACCACCTGGAGCGCCGCGAGTTCGGTCGCCGCCGCCGGGCCCTCCACCGAAGCCACGCTGCTCAGGAAACGTGAACTTCTCGCCTTTCATTGACTCGAATTTCGCTTTTTGATCAGGAGTCATCACGGCAATCAATTCCGTGTTCAGCTTCTTCGATAGTCCTTCCATTTGATCTCGCAATTCTTGGGAAAATCCACCGCCCCCACGCATTACGGACTCCATCATCTTCATACGCTCATTGCCATTATTGTCCGTGACTGTTTTGACTTGTTGCTTCTGTTCTGGGCTAAGGGCGAGCGCATCCGCTAGGACGTTCGACGACAACGATTGACCGTCTTCCTTTTGAATCAGCAACCCTAGAATACGATCTCCTTGGTCCGGATCGAGGATGGTCGTCATGATTTCTTGTTCGGCTTTATTCCTGGCTTCTGCCATACGCGCCATTGTCTCTCTGAACTGGGTCATCTGTTCCGCCGAAATCCCAGCCCCAGGAGTCCTTCCACCTTCAGGCCGTCCACCCTCAGGCCGTCCACCTTCAGGCCGTCCAGAAGTTGCTCCGCCAGGACCACGACCGCCGCTGCCCATCGACTCTCGCAAGCGTTCCGAAAAGGCCAACAATTCCTTCTTCTGATCGTCGGTGAGCTTCAGCTCCTTTTGGACCTCTTCCATGCGAAGGAGCCCCATGATTCCGCTAGATCCTCGTCCGCCAAAACCGCCTGGAGGACCGCCGCGTCCACCACCACCAGGAGCGGTGCCTCGATCGCCACCACGCCGCCCTTCTTCCTGGGCATGTAAAACATGACTGATCGCGCCAACCATGAATGCGGAAATGGCTATCCCTAGTAATAGATTTTTGCTACGCATCGATTAGGCTCCCTCAAAAAGAATGGACGGATTACGAGGGTACTTAACACCCTTGAATGCAGAGAGTTCCGGCCGAACCTGGGAATTCAAGAAAAGTGCCGTTATTGGTTCAACGTTTTGAGGTTTATTTGATCGCCCGCTTTCGTGCCATGAATGGCTAGACGTTTCTCGTCAGCTTCGAGCCCACATAAACGGCTAGAAATCCGAGTGGTATCGTAAAGAGCCCGGGTTGGCTCAATTGCACCCAGGCATCCGCTGGCGGCAGGCCGTAAACCTTGGAGAAAGTGTCTGGGCATACCAAGATCCACGATAACGAGGACGTGAGCCCCACGAGAATCCCGACCATCAAACCGACTTTCGTCGTCCCTTTCCAGAAAAGCAACATTACCAAGGCAGGCAGATTCGCGGATGCTGCGACACTAAAGGCCCAACCCACCAAATACGTTACGTTCATCCCTTCAAAGAGCAGTCCGAGACCGATTGCGATTGCCCCGACGACGACGGATGCGATCTTGGCGAGCCGTACTTGTGCGTAACCTTGCAAGTCCATCCCCATTAAACCGCCCACGAGGTCATGAGCAACCGTTCCGCTCGCTGCGATGATTAGGCCGCTGACCGTCCCCAGAACGGTCGTAAACGCGATCGCGGAAATGATGGCAAACAACAAATTACCAAAACTTTTTGCTAACAGCGGAGCGGCCATATTCGAATCGGTAACATCCAACGCGCCACTTACCATCGCTCCGAGCCCAATGTACAGGGTCAAAACATAGAAAAAGCCGATCGCCGCGATGCCGACAATCGTGCTTTTGCGAGCCGACGCCTGATCTTTAACGGTGTAATATCGAATCAAGATATGCGGCAGCGAAGCGGTTCCGCAGAAGAGCGCCAGCATCAACGAAATGAAGTCGACTTTTTCAATCCATTTTTCGCCGCGAATTCCTTTGAAGGTCGGATGGTTGCCGGGCTGCAGGAGAGAATGTCCGTCGACTATTTTGGGGGAGTAGATTGTTGTAGGCGTACCATCGACCGATTTTTTCTCGGCCGACCATATTTCAATTTTTGAGCGACTCAGTACTCGGAGATATTCCAAAGGCCCTAGCGGCCCTGTCGACGTCGCTCCATCCGGTAGCTCAACAATACGTCCCACCGAGCGAAGGTCCTTCTCACCCGGTCCGCGTCCCTGTGGACTGCCATCGATCCAAGTCTTTCCCTCTCGCAATTCGACCGTTTGTGGAGCTGCGGACGTAATCTCATCGTCAGGAGCGACGGTGAATCCACGAAACAGGATCAGAACCGTCAGCAGTAGTGAGAAAATGACGAGCAATCCGCCCTTCAGAAATTGAACATAGGTTGTACTAACCATCCCCGCAGTCACGACGATGACGATCACGACCGTCCCCACCATCACAACACCGACCCAATAAGGGAGCCCCAACAAAGGCTTGACAAGCGACCCTGCGCCAACCATTTGAGGGATCAAATAGAATACCGATACGATCAACGTGCTTAGAGACGCAGTGAGCTTTATGCCCTTTGACTGAAACTGGCTGTCGAGAGCATCTGCGAACGTGTATTTGCCCATTCGCTTCAACGGCTCGGCGATCACCAAAAGCGCGACGACCCAGCCTGCCAAGTAACCGATCGAATAAAGAAATCCATCGTAGCCGTAGAAAGCGATCATTCCGCAAATGCCGAGGAACGAGGCTGCCGAAAGATAGTCGCCAGCAAACGCGATTCCGTTAACAAACCAAGGAATCGAACCACCGGCGGCAAAATAACTTTCACTCGATTGAGCTTTGGCGCCTAGGTAAAAACTCAAACCGAGTGTGATGGCGACAATAACGCCGAAGATACCGACAGCTAACCAACTAGTTTCATAGATCATCGAAGCAGCGATTCGTTAACAGGTAGTTTCATGCCTTTTTCCGGAATGACCAACTCAATTTTGGCCAGGCTGCTTGCGACAGAGACGACCGTACAGCAATGCCATCAACATGGCTCCCAGCATCAAGCTCATGCCGTACCAGATCGAGACTGGAACCCCCCATGGTGACCAAGCAGCTAACGATTTGGAGGCAAATGCACAGAGCCCAATAAAGACGGCATACGCCGTCCCGTAGATAGACAGCAACACCAATCCAATGCGAGTTCGCCGGTTGATCGTCGCTTCATCTTCTGTTTCGACGGTATTTTGTTGATGCATGAGAGAGCTATGGTTTCAGATAGGTTGGATTCAATTTGTCGCAAGCCCACAAGACGCCTCGCGTTAC
>JANPLJ010000267.1:0-4328 GCA_031426475.1 Pirellulaceae bacterium
CTATGAACACCACGCTCTGGCGAGCGTAGCTACCGGTTTATAAACAAAGCCTAGCAAGCATGCGACATTAATTAAAAGCTACGAAATCAAACCATACGCGGTCAACGTTTTTTTCAACGCGTCGAACTCTTTCTCGTTGAGCGGCGTCATCGGCAATCGCAATTCACCGGTGTCTCGACCCAGCAGTTGCATCGCGGCTTTTACGGGGATCGGGTTTGTTGCGAGTGAAAGCATGTCACGACAGAGTGGAAAGAGTTTGTGATGCCAAGTCCGAGCGGTTGCAAAATCACCGGCTAGCGCTGCCTTGACCATGGCGATGATGTCCTTCGGCACAATGTTTCCGGCAACCGAAATAACCCCGCTGGCACCGATGCTCATCATCGGGATGGTAAGCGAATCATCGCCGCTGAGTACGGTCAGGTCGGTTAGGCTCAGAACTTGCGAACACTGGTCAAGCTGCCCGGTCGCTTCTTTGACCATCGCGATATTGGGAAGCTCGGCCATGCGAGCAATGGTTTCTGCCTCGATCATCTTCGCCGAGCGGCCCGGAATGTTATAGATGCAGTGAGGTATTCCAATTTCCTCGGCGATCGCTTTGAAGTGCTGATAGAACCCTTCTTGCGTCGGCTTGTTGTAATACGGTGCCACTTGCAGCGAAGCATCCGCACCGGCTTTGGCTGCCCATCGAGTCAATCGAAGAGCTTCCGCAGTCGAATTGCTACCGGTACCTGCCATCACTTTACAACGACCAGCTGCCATCTGGACGACTTCGCTGATCACGCGTTCGTGCTCGTCATGTGTCAACGTTGGAGACTCGCCAGTCGTTCCGACAGGCACCAAAACATTGGTCCCAGCCTCGATCTGAAACTCGATTTGTTCGCGAAGCTTCGCGACATCCAACACCCCATCGCGAAACGGCGTTACGATCGCCACCCCTAAACCAGCAAATTCACTACCTTTTCGCATGGACTCTCTCGTTAAAAATGGATTTTCTTGGTTACAGCTTGGAATCACCCCCATGTCGCCCTTCGCTCCGCGAAGGAAGCGTGGATTATGAGCGATGATGGTACAACCTGCCAACCTAACTGAATCCCGAGATTCTGTTCATTTCCGATTGGGGCGCATAGGTTTTCGGCGTCTTTCGACGCCTCGAAAGGCGACTTTGAAGGTATGTAGGCTATCGACCGATCCTGAAACTGTCCAGACGTCCCCAGGATCAGTATTGGGAGGAATCAAGAAGCTGAAATGACAAATGTTGGGTCGTTTCGCTTGACGCTCGCTCGCCAAAGTTTTCGAGGCGGCTGTTATAATGCGATGGCTTGTAGATTTTCATCGCAGGAACTTTTCGATGCCCATCGTCTTTCAGTCAAATATCGATCAAACAACACAACTGTCGCGCCGCCTGGCTTCCGTTTGCAGGCGGCGTGGAGTGCCCATGATACTACTTTGTTGTGCTAGCCTATTCATCGGTTGTGGGCCGCGGAACCCGCCAACGTTCCCTGTTCAAGGACGCGTTCAGTTCGAAGATGGAAGTGTGGCGGAAATCGGGAGCGTCGAGTTTCGTTCAATGACGGGTAGCGAGCGCATGACTGCTCGTGGGAAGATCGAAAAGGATGGCAGCTTCACGCTTTCTACTTTTGAGCCAGGTGACGGAGCGCTACCAGGGGACCACCAAGTGATCGTCCAGCAAATGGTGATTTCCGAGGGTCTCAACGCAGCGCATCATCAACATGGTCGACGCGTTCCCGCCAAGTATTCCGACTATGGCCAGTCCGGCTTGAACGCCCATGTCCAGGAACGAGAAACAAACCCCATCGTCATCCAGTTGGACTCCAAAGCGAAGTGAGTGGTCCCGCGACTCCGCTCGCGGGAACCAGCTAGTAGCGGGCGAAGCCGCTGCTCTACGGCATTCGCATTTCATTCACCCAAAAAGATCTCTTCAACCACCGAGTTCGCTCGATTTGCAAGCTGCCCAAGTGATACCGTGTCTACGTTCACTGAAACGTTTCGCACGCTTCCGTCTAGCATTGCAAAATGGCTTCCGCCTATATGCCAAGATCCGAACGCATAGAAACTCGAAACATCGTCGTGTGGTCCCTGAGCAATCGGCAATCCTGGACCGGCGAGTCGCATGCTGCTTGGAAGGTGCTCGCCATCGTACATCGGTCCATCGGAAGGGAACTCACGCAAGTACCGTAACGGCACATGTCGTTCTCCGACCAAGAAGGTGTTGCTAGTCCCGTCGAGTGCATCGCTGATTCGCAATCGATCGATCCATGTTTTCGGCACACCCGACTCGCACGCTGCTCGGCTGGTGATGAGAATGCCTGTTCCATTTCCACCATGGTAAAAATCAGTCGAATTTCCGGATGCACCCGGAGAGAGATCACCATGATTGCCACCGTAGTCGCTGATCGCGCCAGGAACATCAGCCGATGAGCTAGAACCCGGAATGGGGCAGCCGCAAGGCAACGTTCCGCCACCACCCTGCGTTGCAATCGGGCGCATTCCGATTGCCTGAGCAGCGGACCGCCTGGATGGGCACAAGAATGCCGGCATGACTGTTTCTCGAGCAACTGTTCCATGAGCATGCCATTTCTCGTAAGGATCCCACTCTCGTCGCAACGCAAATTGTTCCAAGTATGGCATCACGTGCACCGGCCAAGTCGCCTCTTCCCCGCCACAGCTCACATCCAATGGCTCGCCCGGCCTTGGCCCGATCCGTCCCGGCGGAAAGAAGCCGAAGGTTTCGTGGAATAGTGAGACCGATAGACCGATTTGCCGAAGATTGCTCTGGCATTGCATCCTACGCGCTGCCTCGCGAGCATTTTGGATAGCCGGCAACAGCAATCCCGCTAAGACACCGATAATCGAAATGACGGTGAGAAGTTCGATCAACGTAAAGCCCCGCCTTACCAATCGATTTCTTTGCAACTTAAAGTAGCGCATCTCGCACCCAAACTCATTGGACAAAAATACTGGTCTCAAACCATCCATGTAGTCGGATTTCCATTTCGCAATCTGGTTGCACACCCCATTCTAGTTCAGGAACAACCCTCAAACATAACGATCTTTAGGAACTATTTCGATCGAATTCTAGGCTATTCCGGACGTTTACCGACAAAATCGTCAATGCCAGACTCGCGAAACGGTCACGCTCTTCATCGCTATTTGGAACGTGCGAACACTGACGGCTACGCCAGTTCCACTTTTCCATGATTGTCGCAGTGCCCGTTGTGGGGGTGATGCAGATGCCCATCGACTAAATAGTCGACGTGGTCCCCGTGCGGCACGGCTGGGTGACCACAATCTGGTCCATGAACGTGCGACGCATCGTGTCCGCTACAAGCATGTCCGTCCGTACAATCGCTCGGATTTGCAGCACTCACTTCTAAGGCATGTTCTTCGACAACTCCAGCTGCAGTCTGATGGCGTAGATGTCCATCGTGAAGGAAATCAACATGATCGCCGTGCTGGATGGCCGTATGTCCACAGTTTTCGCCATGAACGTGATTGTGGTTTTCGTGCTTGTGAAACATGCGTTGTCCTCCAGTAAATTCCAATAATGCGAACGGGGAAATTCCTTGCAAATTGCGATTTTCCAATTTTAGAAGAGTGTAACTGTCGCAAAGTCCAAAAGCAATCCAATCGCAAAAGCACAATAAGTGCGATTCGGAACTCGAGCCAAGAGCCAGTGGTTCAGCGGCTCCGCCCGCCGAAAAATCAACACCCACGCTAAACATCATCCGCAAAGTCGGTGCTCGCGATCAGCGCGCGGACAACCATTCGAGCGTGCCGCGTGAAATGTTGCTACGGGAACGTTCCATTTTTGTGACAGCATTTTATTAAAGAATGAGCAAAATCAATTTTAAGATTCTTGGGCGCTTCAAGAATATGCATATCAACAGAATCGTATACACTTTGGTTGTGAAAGTTCTGTCGCACCACCAGTCATAATAAAATTGTAATGGTTTCAGGTTTCCGCAATCACTTAGATTGGAATCAATCCTTCGTCATCAGTGCGTTGGTCCACGCCCTGGGAATGTCGTCGCTGTTTGCAATGTCCGTTCCCGTTGTCAGAACACTTTCATTGCAAAAGGGGCAGATTGCGGTTGAAACAATCTTGATCGTAGCTTCAACATCGTACGATTCCAATGCAACATCCACGATTGAGATTCAACCAAAACAGTTGGTAGACGTCTGCGAAGACCGGCAAGCGATCGAACAACCGTTCATTCAGGCTCGCATTTTCGAAGACTCACGATCCGTCCGTGCTATCGATTCTCTGTTGCTGCCAACGATTCTCGAAACTCCGGAATTGCAAGTTG
>JANPLJ010000268.1:0-2044 GCA_031426475.1 Pirellulaceae bacterium
AAAAACCGGGTGGCAAATTCTGGGGCACAACCACATTACCATTTATGGCGCATGGATATGAAGAGCTTTTAACTCCACTCCACATGCTAATGGTTTATAATGCAGTTGCTAATAATGGCAGGATGATGAAACCTTATCTCGACGATACTGAACATGACGGCAATTTCGATTAAGACGACCCGTGCTTGGCTCCCACATCTTCAGCGGATCATCGATGGGACCATGGTGGGATGTAGTCTTTGGCTTGCCCAAATACTGCTTGTTCAGCCCATTAACAAACAAACGTGGCTGGTCGGATTATCCGCAAGCATTGCGTTTTATGTTTTCGGCGAGTTATTAGGACTGTATCGAGTAAGCCGAAGCCGAACGCCGGATGTCGAATTAGTGTCGACGACCGGCGCATGGGTCTGCTCGATAACCGCCTTGTTAGGGCTCGGTTTTTTAACTCGCATTTCGGAATCCTTCTCGCGAAGCAGTATCGTCGCGTGGTTTCTTATTGCAGGGCTTGGATTGATGTTGGCGAGGATGCTCTTTCGAGCTGCACTCGACGCATGTCATCGGCACGGATTTGGAGTCAAGCGAACAGCCATTGCTGGTCTCAACGATTTGGGACTGCGAGTCGCCGAGAATGCCAAGCTACATCCTGAGTGTGGTTTGAATATCGTAGGTTTCTTTGATGATCGCGAACCGCACCGATTAGCATCGGTCCCTGATGGAACGCCTGGCTTCCAAGGGACAATCAATGAGATGCTCGCCATGGCGAAAGCTGGGCAGATCGACAATGTCTTGGTAACGCTTCCGATGCGGGCGGAAGGTCGTATTCAGTCGATCATGAGCGAACTGGGCGATACAACCGCCTCGGTCTACATTGTGCCGGACTTTTTTGTATTCGAATTGCTGCATTCGCGATGGAGCGAAGTCGGCGGCTTACCGGTCGTGAGCGTCTTCGAATCGCCGCTCTATGGAGTCGACGGAGTCGTAAAGCGGGGATTGGATATCTGCTTGGCCGTCGTCGGCCTATTGTCGATATCGCCGGTTCTATTGATCTGCGGGATTCTGGTAAAGCTGAGTGGTCCTGGTCCGGTGTTCTTTCGTCAGAAACGATATGGGCTGGATGGTCGCGAGATCCTGGTCTGGAAATTTCGTTCGATGAGCACGTGCGACAATGGTCCAGTGGTGAAGCAAGCGACGAAAAATGATCCGCGAGTGACTCCGATTGGACGCATATTGCGGCGGACTTCGCTAGATGAGCTTCCACAGCTGTTCAACGTGTTGACCGGAAATATGTCGTTGGTAGGGCCTCGACCGCATGCGAATGCTCACAACGAACACTTCCGTAAATTGATTCGCGGATATATGCTTCGACACAAGGTGAAGCCGGGAATTACCGGTCTCGCACAAGTCGAAGGGAGCCGCGGTGAAACGGATACGGTCGAGAAGATGCAGCAACGAATCGACCTCGATCATCGCTATATTCGCGAATGGTCGCTATGGCTCGATATCAAGATCATATTGAGAACGTTTTGGGTCGTAGTGCACAAAGAAGCGTATTGAGAAAATTGACTGAGTGCTCGCGCTTCGTGATAAAGAGATAGGTCAGGATGGTACATCCAGCGACGGAATCCGATGAAGCGTTGCTCGACGCGAGCCAGATCACCTTTCTTCGGCGTAGCGGGCCCGGTGGCCAACATCGAAACAAGACCGAGACGGCTGTGATCGTCCAGCATCTTCAGACCGGTTTTCGAGGTGAGGCGAGCGAACGTCGGAGCCAAGCGGAGAATCGACGACTAGCGATTTTTCGACTTCGACTGATGCTGGCTATTGGCGTTCGCACATTGATCGGCGATGACGCTTCAGTAAGCGAACTTTGGCGAAGCCGCACGAAGAATCAACGCCTGGCGATATCGGATGAGCACACGGATTTCCCGAGTCTATTGGCCGAAGCGTTGGATTGCATCGCGTTGAACGAGTATCAAGTCGATGTTGCTGCAACCAGGTTATTGGTGAGTTCTTCGCAACTTGTTAAGCTTCTCAAGCTGCATCG
>JANPLJ010000269.1:0-2474 GCA_031426475.1 Pirellulaceae bacterium
CCCCCCCCCCCCAGAGTCTCCATACGATTCGACCCCTCACCCCCCATCCCCCTCTCCCCAGAAGTCTGGGGAGAGGGGGAGCAAGGATTTTCTTCGGGACGAGCCACGGAATGCACTCCGCCTAGGTCTTCGCATGATTGATGGGCTCGGAGAAGCTACCGCGCAGCCGATCGTCGAAGAGCGCCTACGGAATGGCCCCTTTCGCGATTCGAATGACCTTGTTCGTAGAACTCGAATCGGCCAAGGAACGGTGACGCTGCTCGCTAACAGCGGAGTGCTGGAATCGATCACCGGTGACCGACGTGCCGCGCTTTGGCAGTCGTTGGCCATCGATCGATCAGGTAAAGCTTCGCCGCTCTTTGATTTTGCAGGCACTGACGACGATGAAGCGATCCCGGATGAGCTGACTCCGATGCAACCTTTGGAGCAAGTCTACGCCGATTACGCTTCGACGGGATTATCGCTAAGAGGTCATCCGATCGCCTTCTGTCGAGCCGAACTAGACAAGCTAAGAGTCTCGACTGCCGAATCGTTACCATCCATGCAGCACGGCAAATTCATTCGCGTTGCTGGGCTGGTCTTGCTACGACAGAGACCAAGCACGGCAAAAGGAATTACGTTTGTGACATTGGAAGATGAAACAGGCTCCATGAATCTTGTGATCCGCCCGCAAACCTGGGAACGTTTCTATCGAATCTGCAAACAATCGAACGCATGGATAGCGCACGGCGTTCTAGAGAACAAGCAAAACGTAATTCATGTCGTCGTCGGTCGAATCGACGACCTCAGCCAAAACGTAGTCGGCCTCAAAATCGATCGCCGAGATTTTCGATAACGCTACAATCATCAAATACCCTCCCCCAAATTTTCCTCCCCTCCAATATTCCTGTCCCCAATTTTCCTGTCACCAATTTTCCTGTCACCAATTTTCTCCCCAACCTGATACCCATACGATGGAACTTCCCCGAATCATCCGAGTGCAACAGAAATTCGCTGCGACCCCGCATGTAGAAATCAAACCGACGCTCGCTTTCGAGCTTCGAAAACTACGTTCCAAAATCCAACCCAACGCAAAGATTGCGGTCGGAGTTGGCAGTCGAGGGATCACGCACTTATTCGAGATTGTCTCGGCAGTACTCGCAGAACTTCATTCTTTCGGCGCAAAACCGTTCATCATTCCGGCGATGGGCAGCCATGGCGGCGCAACACCCGAAGGACAGCTCGAAGTCTTGGAAAGCTACGGAATCACGGAGAAATCGATGGGCGTACCAATTCTTGCATCGCTGGAAGTTCGCGAGGTCGGACGGACAAGCGATCAAGTACCCGTCTATTGCAGCAGCGAAGCGCTCGAGGCCGATGGAATCTTGCTCATCAATCGCGTCAAGCCGCACACGGATTTCTTTGGGACGTTAGGCAGCGGGCTGATCAAGATGTGCGTCATTGGTCTTGGCAAACGAATCGGAGCAACCAGGATGCATCTTGCGGCCACTCAGTTCGGCTACGAAAAAGTCATTCGAAGCATGGCGAATGTCCTCATCAAGAATGTGCCGGTACTTGGTGGTGTCGCGATCCTCGAAAACCAGTTGCATGAAACAGCCCGCATCGTCGTGGTTTCTCGCGAGGAGATGGAAACGGTGGAGAATGAACTGCTGGTAGAAGCGAAGTCGTTAATGCCTTCCTTGCCATTTGAGGAGATTGACCTACTGATAATCGATCGGATCGGCAAGAACATTAGCGGTGCTGGAATGGATCCGAACATCGTCAATCGCAGCGTCCATGGATACAACAGTCTACCGATGCGAGGCGAGCATACTGCGCCCTTTATTCGCCGGATTTTTGTTCGAGGACTTTCTCCAGAAACTCATGGTAACGCGATCGGAATTGGGATGGCAGACGTCACGACGACTCGATTCGTCCGTGAAATGGACGCCAACAAAACGAATATCAACTCGTTGACCGCGTTGACGCCTCAGAGCGCCAAGATCCCGATCGCCTTCGACACCGACCGCGAAGCGATTGAACGCATGTTGCTTTCATTGCCATTAGATCTTTCCCAAGAAGCCCGCATCGTTCGCATCGCAGATACGCTTTCCGTCGCCGAGATGGATATCTCCGAGCCGTTGTGGGAGGAAGTGAAGGGTCGCCCTAGTCTGATTCCCACGAGCGAACTCGAAGACGTTTTTTTCAATGCGGATCAGAATCTTGATTAGCTCACAGCCCAGGCAGTGCCTGGGATGTGCGACAAATAGCAGTTCGCAAAAAATTAGTTGACGCGACTTTTGTTCCGTTGTTATCGATCAGAATACTATTAAGTTGCGGGGTTCGGTCGCTCGTACGGATGTTTTCTGAGCAGTCCATCGTGCAAAGACATTGCGTCCATTGAAAGAGCCAAGCTAATTTGCTCACGCAACAATCTGCGCCCTTTCTCCCCCTCTCCCCGGTACTCCGGGGAGAGGGGGTTGGGGGGTGAGGGG
>JANPLJ010000270.1:0-13141 GCA_031426475.1 Pirellulaceae bacterium
CCCGAGCTGCTGCTTCTGGGGATCCGACAGCGAAAAATCGGCGGTCAATAAATAGGGTTCGTCATTGATCGAAAGTCCTTGAACTTGCGTAAACGCGATCAACGTATCATGGGTTCGATAGGATTGATCTTTGAGAGCATCGTTCAATCCTTCTGCGGTTGAATCCAAGTCCAACTCGACGAAGCGTAGATTTTTATCCTTCAAATCATTCAACGTCGAAATCGTATTCTGCGTGTACCGAAGCGGCTGGCAAGCGAAACCATCGAGCGATTTGTTTTTCAGACGATTTCCGTCGAGAGCGACGATAAGAACGCGTGGCTCGCGTTGATAGATTTTCCAAACCGCGAGGGCCCCGAGGCCGATGCTCAGCGATACCAGAATGAAGGTGGCTATCCATCGGCGAAACCCCACTCCGCCCGAATCAATAGGACGACGATTGTCCGTGCCGCGCCAGCTGGATCGAGTATTTGACGCCATCATTTTCTTACGTTTCTACCGTGAACGACGACGGTGCGTCGGGAAAGCTCGTGCCGCTGGATCAAAAAGTAAAGTAACGTTTCGTATCCAAGAGGGGTGGAAGGCGAAAGGTAATGCACCTTATGATAACGATCTGTCCGTGAAATCGAAATCCTTCACGATTGCACATCGTTCCATGGATCAAGGTCATAGCATAGCTTATGCAAAATCCGGCTGTACACTGGTTCGAGGGGATGTTCCTTCGACCTCAGCATTTTCAAGCATCGGAAAGACATCGTCAGGAATCCCTACACGATGCCGTCACGTGGCGGAATGCTTACGCTTATGGGGTTCGAAAGTGTGAGTTCAGCCCGAGTGCTTTGGGAGCCTACCAGTTCCAGTTGAATGCCTGCCAGATCGCGATGCGAGAGGGCACGCTGTTGGAGCTGACGCAATCCATGCGCATCGAACTCAAGGCGTTCTTTGAAAAAGAATCGGAACTCACCGTCTTTCTTGCTATTCCAAAACTGCTTTTGGGACGCAATAACAGCGCTGAGTCGTTGGGATCCGATGCTCGCTGTTTAGTTTTCCGGCGTGAATTACCGGATGAGAATTTGGCCGGACCGGATCAGGAACTCGACCTTTATGATCTCAATGCCCGTCTTTTGTTGTCGAACGAGAGTCAAGCGGGCTTCGAGTGCTTGCCGCTGGCGCGAATACGAAGGTCGGGAAGCGATGAGGCTACGCCTGAGATCGATCGCGACTATTTTCCCCCGATGCTAGCGATCGACGCATGGCCCGAGCTGGCCTTGGGGACGGTTCGAGCAATTTACGATTTGATCGGCAACAAGATTGAACTGTTATCCCAACGCGTTGCCCAACGCAGCTTGAATTTGACGAGCCAAGAGCCGGGGGATTTGGATGACCTGCTGATGCTGCATGGGCTCAACCAGGCGTGGTCCGTCTTGCACGCGATCACGTTTGCTGTCGGCGTCCATCCGTTTGTTGCATATACCGAGCTTTGTCGCATCGTTGGGCAGTTGAGCTTGTTCGATGCGAGCCGTCGAATCGATCCGACCTTGCCAGCCTACGACCATGACGATTTGGCTCGGATTTTTCGATGGTTGCAAAAACGCATCGGCGAATTGCTTGGCTCGGCCAAGAAGTTAGACTACGAACAGCGATTCTTTGTCGGGACCGAACGTGGAATGCAAGTCACTTTGGATCCGAAGTGGATGCATTCGGATTGGCAGTGGTATATTGGGGTGCATGGTGAAAATGCGAGCGAAACCGTTTGCCGTGAATTGCTGCGTCCAGGCGCCTTGAATTGGAAGATGGGCAGTACGCAGCAAGTTGATCTGTTGTTCAAACACAATATGCCGGACGTCAAAGCCAACGAGCCGCTCGATCAGAAGCCGCGAGCTTTGCCGGCTCAGCGAGGCTGGCTGTACTTCGAGGTACGGCGTGAAGGGCCGGCTTGGAAGGATGTTTTTGCGACGCAAAGCCTTGCCATGCGATTTACCGATCGAGCAATTGGCAATTTGGATCGATTGGTGGGACAGCGTAAACTGGAAGTCCTATCCAACGACAAACGTGTGGTGCTGGAATTTGCTCTTTTTGCGGTACCGAGATCAAACACATGACACCACTTTTTTCGAAGGCGATCGATCCAATCTTCCTGCGAGTTATCGGGGTGCTTGAGCTTGGAAACGCCCAGAGAACGGATCCTGAAGCTCTTCATCATGAATTGCAGGCCAAGCTTCGACAGGCAGAAGATCGTTTGCAAACCGGACCATGGCCGAAAGTCTGGGAGCAAGCTCGCTACGGACTTTGTGCTTGGATCGATGACGTATTGACCAATAAACCGTGGGATGGGCAGCGGTGGTGGCAAGAAAACAAGCTTGAATTCCATTTCTTTCGCACGAATATTGCCGGAACCGAGTTTTTTGAACGTGCCAAGCTCGCGCAACAGCTTCCGCAACGCGACGCGATCGAAGTTTTCTATATCGCTGTTGTTCTTGGTTTTCGTGGGCTCTATGCGATGCCTGACTCACCCCTTCTCGCCCAACAGCATCAATTGCCGGCCTCCATCGCCGAATGGTCTCGTCGAACGGCAGGCGTATTGAGTCTCAAGCACGGCAATGCTGAGATCCCTAGCGTTTCATTGCCTATCGACGGTGCACCGGCCCTGGAAAGTCGCTTTACGTTAATTGGCACGTTATTGTTTACGCTCGTCCTCACGATCATTGCAGTTGTGGTAGGATATCACGCGTTGGGGTTCGGGGTCTGAGCGTTTTGTCGAGCGCGATTTTTGAGCGAGCGGCAATTGAGTTCAGTCCCAATGGTTGATTTCAAAAACGCATCGTATCGATTATGAGTTTTCTGACGTCCTTCTTCTCGCCGTTTCGCGCTCTTCTCATGAGGCCAGCGCGATGGATCGGTCTTCCTCGCCGCGTTCTAGGACTGTCGCCACCTGCACGTGTTGCCTTTTTGGTTGCGGTAGCGTTGATCATGTGTCTGGTTGGATACGGGATATTTGCCTATTTTCAAGAAGAGTTGTCGAATCTTTTTGAGGGCAAATGGTTGTTTCCGACTCTCTTTTTGATGGCCGCCTTACCGACCGCAGCGTACTTCACTACCAAGTATTGGTTGGAGGTTGAATCATCCGCATTCCCGGACCTTGATGCTGCTTGGAGCGCCGGGGTGAGCGCGCTGGGTAAAGCCGGGATCGATCTAACGAATACGCCTCTATATTTGGTCATCGGCGTCAGTGAAGCCAACGCCGCGAACACCTTGATGCATGCTTCGGGCTGGGAGTTGGTCGTCGAAGGTGCACCCGACGGTGCTGCCCCGCTTCGATGGTTTGCCAATCGCGATGCGGTCATCGTTTTTTGTCTGGACGCGAGCGCATTGTCGTTATGTCATGCGCCTGTGGCAGCGGATAAGTCGACCCCCCATTCGCTTCGAGGGACCATCGTCGCTGACTCTGGCCAAGGAGGCGGCGCACCTGGGGTAGGTATTCGAGGCACGATCATCGCATCCGCTTCGCAAGATGATTACGATCGACCAAAGTCGTCGAAGGCGCCGATGACGATCAAGGGTACGATGGTGTCGTATCCTACATCGGATCGAGAATCGCATTCGCCCCAACTTGCAGAACCCGAGTCGGCGGTAGGTCGCAAGGATCTCGCCAGCTATTCTGATCGGCTTGGAAGAGTTTGCCAACTTGCACGGCAAGCGCGTCAGCCCTATTGCCCGATCAATGGTGTCTTGGCAGTCGTCGCTTGGAAAAACCTGGCCTCTCCCGCTCCCAGTTCGCTGCCGCTGGCGTTGCAGGATGATGTGAAGTCGATTTTGGATCAATCAAAGCTCCACGCTCCAATTCTTCTTCTGGTTAGCGGCATGGAAACCGAGGTTGGCTTTACGGAACTAGTGAAACGCGTTGGGGAAGAGAGGTCTCAAGGAAATCGTTTTGGTCATGGATTTAACCATCAGGTATGCCCTTCAAAAGCTCAGATGGAGGCCTTGGCAACCAATGCGACAGGTGCCTTTGAGGCTTGGATCTATGATTTATTTCGTCATCCAGATTGCTTGACGCGATCCAATAACGACAAGCTCTTTGCATTGCTTTGCCGCATTCGCTCGCAGGTCCAGCCACGGTTGACGGACATTCTGATCGGATTCTCTGAAAGTGTTCCCAAAGATCAAGAACGAAGTTTGTTATTGGGAGGCTGCTATTTTGCGTCGACAGGGCACGGCAAGAGTCGACAAGCCTTTGTGCCTAGCGTCATGAGCAAGTTAATCGAATTGCAAGAAGATCTGCAGTGGACTGATGATGCGCTGCGCGATGAAAATCGATTCCGAACGATGGTTCAATCATTATTGTTTTTGAATGGAATTCTCATTGTGTCAATCATTGGACTCATTTTCTATCGGTTTTTTCTTACTGCGAGTTAGTTTTGTTTATCAACAGGTAGCTACGCTCGCCAGAGCGTGGTACTTCGAAGGGATTTCCACGTTCTGGCGAACGTAGCTACCTCAAATTCGATCTTTAGAAACAAAGCGTAGTTTTTTCCATTAGCGAGAGATGGGCTGGTCACCAAATGTCACAAGGTTCATCATCAGATCAGAATCGAAGCGGCGAAGTGGTATCGTCGTCGATCGAATCGACTAGCTCGAAAGATCGTGATGAGTTGTTGCGACAAGTAATCGAGACGACTTTCTCGGGGTCCAATCAAGGGCTCAGTGAAACGGAGTGGGCATCGCTTCGACGCGTCGTCGAATTGAATCCAGACTCGCCCCGACTGGATCTTGGTTTAGTTTGTCAGTTAGTGAAATCCCTGATTGAGACTCGATTTAGCGCTTTGGCGCAAGATCAAGCCATGTTGCAGCGAATGTGTCTTCGCATATCAGGTACGCTCTGGAGCCATCCGGCCAGCAATGCGCGTCTGAGACGTTTTTGGGAACTCTTGTTGGGGCAGGTTTGATGAGTGACTCTACCCGTTCAGAACTCCATGCATTGATCGCCGAGGGGCAAGCCTTGGTGCGATCCTTGGCGGCTCGAATCCATCGGAATATACCGGTTCGTGTCGATTTGGAAGACCTCATTGCGTACGGCGAGGTCGGCTTAGCCGAAGCTGCTCGCGATTTTGATCCCGAACAAGGTACGCGTTTTAACACCTTTGCCTATTATAGGATCCAGGGGTCGATCTACGACGGCTTGGCGAAAATGACCTGGACCAGCCGGTCTCGCTACAAACGGTTGCGTTACGAGCAGATGGCGGCGGATGCCTTGGAGCAGGAGTCAAGCGGCGAAATTGCCTCGGATTCATTGAAATCCCACGGTGATTGGTTCGGTCGGACGACCGATAAATTGGCCGTTGTCTTCCTGGCAGCGGGTGACGCTGAAGGCCAAGGGAGCGTCACCGACTCCGTTTCCGATCCGGGCGAAGAAGCGCCACAATTGGTTATGCATCGCGAAGCCGATCAAAAATTGCGAGAAATGGTCGACCAATTGCCGAATGAAGAGCGTCGGCTAGTTCGTATGGTATATTTCGAAGGCAAGACCCTGCAGGACGCAAGTAGTCAAATGGGCATCAGTAAATCCTGGGCCAGCCGACTTCATGGCCGAATTTTGGAGCGTCTGGCAATTCAGTTACGGCGGCTCGATCTGCACGATTGAACCGTCCCGTATCCATTCCCAATTATTGTTCAGCTATGTCTCAACCTGAAGCTCCATCCGTTATCGATTTCGACTCGTTGTTGGCGCCTATCCCCGGTGAGTCGCCGAGCGGTGTCGACCTTCGCGAAGACCCCAAAGAGAGTCGAAAATACTATGACGTTCGCGATCTCCGGAAAGCGGAAATCGATAACGAACGGGCCAATCAACGCTTCGCTTTGATGAACCCTGAGGATCTGGAATACGAACTCAGTCTGCTTCAATCCGATCCTCGCCGTGCGCCGAATTGGGGAATGGTGGTTTCTAAGGCCAGTGCCTTGCTGTCCGAATCCTCGAAGGATCTATGGGTCGTTGCATGGTTGATCGAAGCTTTGGTGCGTGAACAAGGCATTCCTGGGTTGCGAGATGGAATTCGACTTTGTCGACAGCTATGTGAGGCATACTGGGATACGATTTGGCCTCGTCCTAACGAAGATGAAGGGGGCCATGAATGGACTCTATCACAACTCAATGGATTGAATAAAACACTCAGTACATCTCTCGAGCACGTCGTTCTTTTCCGCAGCGAATTGCTGGCTCCCAAAGATCGCATGATGACGCTTTTGACATATGAGGAGGCGGAGAAGCTCAACAAGCTTGCCCCCGACGTTCGGTCGGCAAAGATTGGGGCTGGCGCGACATGCCTTGAAGATTTCCAGAACGCCGCGCGGAAAGCACCGATTGACGAGCTTCTAGAGCACTCGGCGACGATCGAGTCAGCGATTCGCGAAATGGGCCTTTACTATGAGACGCTCAAGGGGTTAACGCCGGTCGCATTGGAAGTTTCCGGCATCGAAGATGCGATCGGGAAATATAGCAATCGATTCGATCAATTGACGAAGAGCCGAATCGCAAGCGAACGGCACGCTTCAGGTTCTGAGACCGCCCTTAGCGCCGATTCCGATCAAGAGTTATCCGGCTCTCAGCGAACGGTATCGACTCTCAATAAGCAAATCATGACCCGGGATGACGCTCTCGAAGGATTGCTCAAAGTTGCTGACTTTTTTCGTCGGACCGAGCCGCATTCTCCTGTTTCCTATGCCTTGGAACAGGCTGTCCGGTGGGGTCGAATGCCCTTGCCCAAACTCCTTGAAGATCTGGTCTCGGATAGTGGGGTTCGCGAAGAGATGTTTCGCCGGCTAGGGATTCAGTCCCCAAGCGACGATTCCTATTCCGACGATCAAAATTCTGAAGATGGCTGATGATGCTTTGTCCACACACCAAAAGTTAAGATTATAATCTGTGTTTGCGTTTCTTTTCGTATAGCAAAAATGAGTGAGGTAGCCGATGAGTTCAGTTCACGGAAAACTTAGTCGTGTTCGCAAACCGCGCGTTCACATTACGTATGAGGTCGAGACCAATGGAGCGACCATCAAAACCGAATTGCCTTTCATCGTCGGAGTGATCGGCGATTTCTCGGGACAACCGACCCAGAAGCTGAAAGCCCTTAAAGATCGCAAGTTCGTTCAGATCGATCGCGATAACATCAACGATGTCATGCGTCAGATGACGCCAGGCTTGAGCATGCGAGTCGAAAACACGCTGGCTGGAGACGGCTCAGAATTAGGCGTCCAGCTCAAATTTGAGTCGATGGATGACTTCGAACCCTCGCGTGTTGTCGAGCAAGTCGAACCGCTGAAGAAGCTTATGGAAACCCGGAATCAACTTCGAGATCTTTTGACCAAGATCGATGTCAGCAGCGACCTCGAGTCGACCCTCGAAGACATTCTCAAGAATACCGAAATGACCCACAAGATGGCTGACGAGCTCGGCATCGAAAAGCCAAACTGATAGCGGCTTGTTTTTCCATTCCGATTTTGATTCTTACAAGGAACTATGATGAGCGCGGATAAAAAGAAAGCGGCTGCTGGGGCGTCCGAGACAACGACCGAAGAGGGTGTAAGTCTGCTCGATACAGCCATATCATTCACCACGCAGACTGCGCCGGATCGGGCTAAGGAGCTGCTGAAAACCTTTACCGAGCAGGCGCTTGCGGGGGCTGTGACCTTCGATAAAGACTTGTCGAAATCGATCAAGAAAACGATCGCAAAGATTGACGAGCAGATGTCGAGGCAATTGGCGGCTGTCATGCATCACGAGGATTTCCAAAAATTGGAAGGCTCATGGCGAGGCATGCACCACTTGATCATGAATTCAGAGACAGGTGAACAGCTCAAGATTCGAGTGCTCAACTGCAGCAAGAAGGACCTTCAAAAGGATCTCGAAAAAGCAGTCGAGTTCGACCAGAGCGAGCTATTCAAGAAGATATACGAGTCTGAGTTCGGGATGCCTGGCGGGACGCCGTATGGAACGATGATCGGGGACTTCGAGTTCCGCAATCATCCCGATGATATCGGAATGCTGAAAAACATTGCCAGCATCGCGGCTGCCGCATTTTGTCCTTTCGTTTCGGCAGCCTCTCCAAACCTCTTCGGACTGGATAACTGGACCGATTTGAGCAAACCACGCGATCTCAAGAAGATTTTCGATACCGTTGAACACACACAGTGGAAGAGCTTCCGTGATAGTGAAGATTCACGCTTTGTGACGCTGACGATGCCTCGTACCTTGGCAAGATTGCCCTACGGTGAAAACACGAAACCGATCGATGAATTCAGCTTTGAGGAAGTCGAACTCGGCAAGGATGGCAAACCCAAAACGGTAGACCATACGAGCTATTGTTGGATGAATACGTCCTACGTTTTCGGTACACGAATGACCGACGCCTTTGCCCAAACCGGTTGGTGTACTGCGATTCGCGGCGCCGAAGGTGGTGGTAAGGTCGAAGGGCTGCCAGCCCACGTCTTCCGCAGCGACGACGGCGATTTGGATTTGAAGTGCCCAACCGAAGTTGCGATTACCGATCGACGTGAAAAGGAGATCAGCGATCTCGGCTTTCTGCCGCTTTGCCACTACAAGGAAAAAGACTACGCGGTCTTCTTCGGCGGACAAACGACGCAAAAACCCAAGCTTTACAACCAAGCGGATGCGACCGCGAACGCGGCTATTAGCGCCAGGTTGCCATATATCATGGCAACTTCGCGAATCGCACATTATTTGAAGTGCATTGCTCGCGATAAAATCGGATCGTTTATGGAACGCGACGATTGCGAAAAGTGGTTAAATAACTGGATCCGCGACTACGTCACCGAAGTGAAGAGCGCGAGCCAAGAAGTCAAAGCTCGCTATCCGTTGGCGGCTGCGAAAATCGAAGTCACCGAGATTCCAGGAAAGCCCGGTTCATACAACGCGGTTGCATACCTGCGTCCTTGGCTTCAGTTTGAAGAGCTTACCACTTCGCTTCGATTGGTCGCTGAGATTCCCAAAGGTAAGGGATGATTGACGCGTGGTAGAACCCTTATGGACAAGCAGTTCAGCCGATAATTTGCCACTTGCTCACACGACTACCGCCGAACCAGCGGTAGCCGTGGAAAGCTTGGCGGATGGTTTGCTTTTGAACCGCGTCCTGCAGGAAAGTGGATCTAGTGGTGGGGCGGGTTCAAGCAAACCGAGTTCCAACGACTATTCGCAGTTGAATCAATTCTTCGGCGCGAAGAACGTCGTTGAAAAATTGCGGCTGTGGCTGGGAGATGATTTCTTAAGACGGCATGGGCAGTCGCCTTGGCGAGATGTCGCGTTGCGGCTCCAGCAGGATATTAGTCTGATCGATGGCATGTTGTGTCAGCAGTCGGCCAAGATCTTGCATCATCCTCAATTCCTTCAACTGGAAGCTGGTTGGCGAGGGTTAGCGCACCTGGCGGATTGTAAAGAGCGGGCTGGTGAAGCACCGATTCGGATTCGCGTATTGAATGCCAGCTGGTCCGAACTTCGACGAGATTTTGACCGAGCATCAGACTTTGATCAAAGCCAGCTTTTTCAACTGGTCTACGACAATGAATTTGGCATGCCGGGTGGTTTACCGTTCGGGGCGTTGCTTGCCGATTACGACGTCCATCCACGTCCCAGCTCCGAGCATCCTCATGATGATATCGCTGTTTTAAAATCGTTATCACAAGTCGCTGCTGCGGCTTTCTGTCCGGTGTTTTTGAACGCGTCGCCGTCGATGTTCGGCGTCGATCGATTTGATCAGATGCAACATTCAATCGACTACGGCAAGGTTCAAGGAGATCTCGATTTTTTGGCTTGGCGACAGTTTCGTGAAACCGAGGATTCGCGTTTTGTAGGATTGGCAATGCCGCGAATGCTCATGCGCCGGCCGTATGATGCCCAACAAATAGCTCGCAGTGGTTATCTGTTCGATGAAATGGAAACCAATCGCAATGCCCACGTTTGGGGTGGTGCCGTTTACGCTATTGGCGAAACGCTCATTCGCGCGTTTGGACAGAGTCGTTGGTTGGCGGACATACGCGGCGTCCAACGAGGGATCGACGGTGGTGGCTTAGTACTTGGACCCGTCTCCCATGAATTCACCACCGATTCGCCGGAAATCGCCGCCAAACCGATCACGGACCTCGTCATCTCGGACGCCTTGGAACGGCAGCTTGCAGAGCTCGGATTTATTTCGCTCTGCGCTTGCAAAGACACACCGTTTGCTGGCTTCTTCTCAAGTCCTTCAGTACAAAAGCCTCGACGCTACACGACGGCGGACGCCAATGCCAATGCCAAGATGTCAGCCATGCTCAATTATATGCTTTGTGTCTCTCGATTCTCACATTTCATCAAGATCATTGGCCGAGACAAAATAGGAAGCTACAAAGAGCCAGAAGACCTTCAACGCGAGCTACACAATTGGCTCATCGAATACGTTGTCTCGAATCCCGATGCCAGCATGTCCATCAAAGCGGCGAGACCATTGCGTGCAGCTCAGGTCAGTGTCCGCGCCCATCCCGACAAGCCTGGTTCGTATAGTTGTACAATGCTGCTCTCGCCGCACTACGAATTAGACGATATGCAAGCTTCGATCCGATTGGTCGCAGAGCTAGCCCCAGCAAGAGTGTAGAACAAGCAGTAGAACAATTGTCCTCAATTGTTCAGAAGTGATATGTGACAGTGATATGCAACAGTGATATGCGACAATGAACAATTGAGGACAATTGTTCTACAATGGCCACACCGTCCCCATACCCCAGGAACCATCGAGGTACTTTTGTGAACTCCTCCGACTTATTTCGTCAAGGTGATTTGGCAGGCGCGCTTGAAGCTGCGCTGACAGAGGTTCGACAGAAACCGACCGATGTGCCCGCGAGGCTATTCTTGGCAGAGCTATGTTGTTTTTCAGGCGATTGGGAGCGAGCCGAGAAACAGTTGGATACGCTCTCCAAACAATCGACCGAAGCCGCCATGCTGATTGCGCTCTTCCGGCAACTATTGCGAGGCGAGATTGTACGCCATCAAGTCTTAACAGAAGGACGTACCCCGGAAATCGTAACACCACTTACGCCAGCCATGAGCAAAGCTCTCGAAGTCATCACCGCCAATCGTGATGGGGATCTCGCGAAAGCGACCGAGTTAGTCATCGAAATGGATTCGTTACAGCCTCCGGTGAAGGGGGTGTGTGACGATCAACCCTTTGAAACGATCCGCGATCTCGATGATCGTACGGGGCCTATTCTCGAAGTCATTACTAGTTCCGGCAAGTACTTTTGGACGCCCTGGGAATCCTTGGAGTATCTCGATTTCGATCCTCCCCAGCGAGCGATGGATTTGATTTGGCGACGAACCAAGATTTCCGTCAAAGGTGGCCCTGAAGGCGAAGTATACATCCCGACTCGATATGTTTCGGCGAATGAAACGCTCAACGATCTTCAACGTCTAGGGCGATCGACCGATTGGGTCGGTGACGAAGGACAATGCACGATAGGCCGCGGAGGTCGAACGCTATTGGTCGGAGAAAACGATCTGTCGTTGATGGAACTTGGAAAGCTCGAATTTGAATCGACGTAGAATCGTGCGTGAGGAAAACCCAATGAACATGCCAATTCGTACGGCGACGTTCTCGGTCGATGACTATCTGGCAACAGAAAAGGTGGCGGAACGGAAACGAGAGTACATCGCCGGGAGAGTATACGAAATGCCGGGCGGAACCAACAACCACAATCTGATTGCGAACAACATCACAAGCTTGCTGCATACAGCGTTGCGAGGCAAAAAGTGCCGAGTCTTCAATAGCGACACCAAAATTCGAATACAGACCGAATTGGAAACGCGTTTTTATTACTCCGACGGGCAAGTGGTTTGTGAAATGAATTCGGGTCAAGAGACATTTCAAAGTAAACCCGCTCTCGTCGTTGAAGTCCTTTCGCGATCGACTCGACGGCTCGATGAAGGTGAGAAAAGAGATGCCTATTTGAAGCTTCCGTCGTTGCAAATGCTTATTCTTTTAGAACAAGAAACCGCCTTCGCTCGAGTTGATCGTCGTCAGGAATCGACGTTTGTCGCCGAAGAGTATGCCGGCATGGAAGCGATCATTTCACTCCCGTTCTTGGAAACCCAATTGTGCTTGGCGGAGATTTATGAACAAGTGGAGTTCGTTGTCGAAGGGCCCGCCTAGTGGTGGACTATCCCTAGCTCTCGATAGTAGCCACGCTCGCCACGAGCGTAGACGCTCGAAGCTCCTCAATCTTGGTTAAGCCGATAGTTGCAAGCACTTCTTCCACCGTCTTGGCGACGGTGGCTACGATCGAAATCTTATGTTACGATCGATATCCTATGCTACTTTGTCTACCGTCCGTCCTGGCTTTGTCGAGCGTTGCGGGATAACATACTTGGCTTGTCGTAATTTACATACAATCGCAGTTTGAGAGTTTTGAATTGTCGCGAATTCGCCCAGATCAACTGCTGCTGCCCTCGGTGCTCGACCGTTTGTTGGATGATGATCCGCAACAGCAAGCCGAACTTGAGCGGTCACGAACTCAATTGTTGCGAGAGCTAAAGCAATCGGTTCGTCGCGATTTGGAAAATTTACTCAATACTCGAGTCTGCTTGTATCCGATCGCAACGCCGTTTCCGGAACACTGGAAGAATCTGGAAAACTCATTGGTCAATTACGGAATCCCCGATTTTGGCGGCCTGATGATGGGAGCTCGATCCGAACGAGAAAGTTTACGCAAGCGCATCGAATCAGCGATTCGTCACTTTGAAACGCGTTTCAAGCAAGTTCAGGTCGTATTGATCGACGATCGCGGAGATAACCGCGATCGAACAGTTCGTTTCAGAATCGATGGTTTGCTGCATGCCGAACCGACGCCGGAGCCCGTGGTATTCGATTCGCAGTTGCAGCCGGCATCCGGTGATTTTACGGTGAGTACGAGCCAGTCATGAATGATGCTTTCTTATCCCGCTACGAGAACGAACTCGCATTCTTTCGAGAGTCTTCGGTTCTCTTTGCCGATCAGTATCCGAAGATCGCCGGTCGATTGAGGCTCGATGCCAATACGGTCGAAGATCCACACGTTTCGCGTTTGATCGAAGCCTTTGCATTTTTAACGGCTCGCACGCGTCTCAAGC
>JANPLJ010000271.1:0-6485 GCA_031426475.1 Pirellulaceae bacterium
TTCAGGATCGGAACCCGTTTCGCCCATTGTTTCCGGTGGTGTCGCTTCGCTCAACCATGGTGTCGCTTCGCTCAACCACCGGCTAATATCTTAGTATCCCTTCGGGATGACAATTTGCCCAAAACGAAAACCGACGCAATACCAAACTTTTATCAGCCCAAGGTAAGGCTGACCTACGTCTGACAATCGCTTATTTTTCCGCTGCTTCGAAATACGTTCGCGTGGTTACAAACGCAAACAAATCCCGAATCTGTTGATCGGTCATTTCACGCAACAATCCCTCTGGCATCAGTGAAAGTTCAGACGCCTTCAGTTGTTCGATATCGTCCCGACTGACGCGCGTTGTCTTGTTGTCAACGCCACGCAGCGTAACCGATTGGGTATCTTGGTTTTCAATCAATCCTGTTAAAACGCGGCCGTCATTGGTGAGTATCTGAAAATTCGTAAACTCTTCGCGAATCGCCGCCGACGGATCGATTATGGCTGGCACGATAAAGTTGAGATTGTCGCGTTCGTAACCGGTGAGATTAGGTCCCGTTTGGCCGCCTTCGTTAAAGAGCGTATGGCACACGCCACACTTCTGTTTGAACAGTTCGTGCCCTGCTTTGGGCGTTCCCGAACCTTCGCGAAGCAGAGCTCGTATCCGGTCAATCTGTATCTGCAGCTCGGCCGAGGTGGCTCGTGTTCTTCCCCAAAGGCGTTGAATTCGTTGTTGCAGCGCTTCGTCTTCGTGAAGCCGCATGGTTTGAATGACATCGGGGGGAACGACCGAGGCTTTGAGTCTCGCGCTTTCGATTTCATCCAACAGCAACGCCGCCCAGCCAGGTCGACCTGCAAGAACGCTGATCGCCGTGCGTTGAACGTCGTCCTCGGCCGTCAAGCTAGAGTGCAACTGACGACAGAGCGATTTTGCGAGCGTTACATCTTCGTAACCAGAAAGTGCCTTCAACGCGACTCGTTGCATTGCATGTGACGTGACGTCGTTCGTCAGTTTCAGGAGAATCGCAGCGGCCTGAGGGGGACGCGTTTGACCTAGCAGTTCTGCAAGTTCAATGCGTTCGGCCCGATCGACCTTCGTATCTGCGACACGTTTCATTGCCTCGCTCAGCGCCGACTTGTCGCCTGAACGAACTCGCATCGGAAGATCCGACTCTTTGGCTTCCACGCGATACGCAGCGAGTTGCGATTGGAGCGTTTCAGGCAAGGCGGTCGAGGCGCGTCCGGCGAGGGCTTGACGTAGTCCTGTCACCAGAATCGTTCGATGCGCGAGGCTCGGTGCCATGCTGAGCAGTTTCGAACAAGCTTCCCAATCAGCGGGTTTTCCGACGAGCGCGAATCGCTGCGTCAGCCGTTCAAGAATGGTACCTTGAACGATGGGGCGGTCCCAAATCGCAGGCTCTTGAAACAATTCAAGCACTTGCGCCCGATCCTGTTCACAATGCGCCTCGATCGCCCACCAGAGAAGCAACGCTTGGTGAAGATCGGTCGCATCCGCATCGTAACCCAACAACGGCTTCACGATTTTCATGGCGATGCTGGCTGGTAGTCGCTTTGCCGAGCAGGCGAGCTGAGCTCGAACGTGGACCGACGTTTCTTGCTCCGCTAGTTTCGCAAGGTCTTGCCCAACTTCGGAAGAAGCGTTTCGACTATCGCCGATCAGTCGAACGGCCCAACATCGAATCGATTCATTCGAATGTCGCATGGCCTTCGATAGCATGGCGTCATCGAGCCATTCCGATTGGTAAAGTGTCCAGAGCGCCTGAAGCCCGCGTGGGTCTTGTTGGTTGTCCAGCAAAGCTTTTAGCGATTCAATAATCGAAGCGTCGCGACGTTCCCCAAGAACACGCACCGAAGCCTGTTGAAAGAATTTGTTGGGGTGCCCAAACAGCTTGACTAACTCGGCCGACGTCATGCTGGTCAAATCGAATCGAGACCGACACGGAATGAGCTTGTCGATAGCCGACTCATTCGACGTACTCGCAGATTTCTCCAAAGTTGCCTCGGGCACAAGTCGATAGATGCGGCCACTCGACTTGTGCCAGTCGTCGCGGGGATCAACGTGCGACAGTCGGCTGTCGGACCAGTCTGCGACATAGACTGCACCGTCCGGCCCAACTTTCACGTCGACGGGCCGGAACCATCGGTCGTCGGACTCAACGATTGGCGGCATATCTTTCGTTCGAAAGGTGCTGGTATCCGGTAACAGTTGACTTGCCCAAACCCGATTGTGGAGTGCGTTCGCCGAAATAATATTTCGATGATAGCGGGACGGAAGCGTTCCACCCTCATAGATTGCAAAGGTCTGTGCGAATCGATCGCCGTCTCCTTCGAATCTCATGTGTTGGAAGAAGCCAAACGCATAAGGATTGGTTAGCGGACCATGCTTGCCCCAATTCTTGACGGCGTAGCTACCTTGCGGATAGTACATACCCCGCGTGTCACCGTTGTTCGTACCCGAAAAGACTCGACCGACCGAATCGATTTCCAAGCTAAAGGTATTGCCTCCACCTTCGGCATAAATTTCGAACCGTTCGGAACGCGGATGGTATCGCCAAATACACTGACCTTGAAACGCAGTGAGCTGTCCGGAACGGGTTCGAACATTGCCCGTCGTGGTGCTTCCGTTGGAGCCATACAACCAGCCATCGGGCCCCCACGTCAAACTGCTGGCAACCGAATGCGTATCCTCGAGCCCGAATCCGGAAAGATGAACAACTGGATCGCCGTCAGGTCGAGCATCTCCATCGGCGTCCGGATAGTGGAGCAGATACGGTGGATTCAGAACCCATAACCCACCGTGTCCCGTGATCACGCTGGTTGCGATATTCAGATCGTCAATCACATCGCGATGGGTTTCGTAGGTGCCGTTGGCGTCGAGGTCTTCGAATACTGTGATGCGATCTAGTCCGTGAATATGATTCGGAGGCGGCGGTGGCACTCGATCGAAGACCGCGCGAAGATATTGATCATAGCGAATGACCTTGAGGCCCGCCGGGAACGGATACTGACGATATTGCACGACCCACATTCGCCCCCGATCGTCGAAGTTCATCGACAGCGGTTGCATGACTGTCGGCTCCGCTGCAACCAATTCGATTTTCACACCATCGGCAACTTTGAATTGCTTGACGGCATCGGATGCGGGGGTCGGCGATGATCCATCCGAAAGGGCACCTTTGCCTTGAAACGTCTGCATTACCTTGAGAACGTCAGCATTTCCGGCCGCTTCGCTTTTCAGCGATGCCGCCTCGCTCGGCGAAGATGAAGCGCTTTCCTTTTCTTGACCTAGTGCCAATCCAAAGTGGAACATGCAAAACAAAGCAGTCGCCGCGAAACGTTTCAACATTTCTTCTTTTCGCCTTTGGAGCCCAACATAGGATTGTGGATCGAACAACAATATCATGCTCACCATTGACGCACGGTCAATCGTTTCGATTGCTAAAATGCGTGTTTGTGTTTCGCGTGCATCCAGAGCCCCAATCCGGGGTCGCGAATGTAGTAGAACGGTTGGTTTTCGTTGGAGGTATACCAGCCGTCGGGTTGGCCATCGACGATCGGGAATCGCTCGCGAGCTAGTTTTGGCGCCATGAAGTCGTAGCCAACTGATCGTATCTCGGACTCCGGCATCTTATCGGTGCAATAGACGATGTTGAAACGGTTTTCCGACGAGCCATGGATAAGGTGCGCCGCCGCAGAAAGATTTGCTTGAAGCTCGGGATCCTTCTCGACGTAGCTGAGGACTTCCGGAGTTGTCCGATAGCCATACTTACGAATCAGTCGATCGACGTCTGGATCTTCGCCGAAAGTTCGAACACCCGGCGCAATAATGACGAGTGTCCCGCCATCAGCGATTGCCATTCGAGTCCGATAGACGGCTTTGTTGGCCAACCAAGTCTTCGAATACTTATGCGCAGCCATCGTAACGACTACGGTCTTGGGCGGTTCGGCAAGTCGAAAGCAGTTGACTTTTGCAGAGAGTGCTCCAGCCCGATTGAAGACTTCATGTTCATCGCCGATGAAAAGACCGCGAACGACTTTTCGGCCATCGGGAAGCGAATCGACAACGGTCAGAACGTGAACAATCGGCAGATTCTGACAGAACTGGTCGGCTGAATGATTCAAGATCCGACGAAGAGGAGTATCGCACCTTCCCATGGTTCGTTCCATTCCGTAGAGCGCACTTAGATAGTGGCTTTCATGAATGCCTTCCGAGCCACCGACACCGACGAAGATGTTCTTGGTGTAGTTTGCCATCCCAATCACTTCGTGCGGTACAACTTGCCCAATCGATAGAATCAAGTCATGTCCGCCTTCGACCAGCATCCGATTGGTCTCAGCGGGCCAGGCTTTCGAGTAGACGCCTTCGGTCGCCGCTTTCACAAAATCGCTGTCAACCATCCCAAGCCGAACGACATCGGTTCGCCAGCGGTGTTCACGGATCAGCGACTGGGGCAGTCCTGGAAACATCATTTCGAGCTGCTCGGGATGCATCGCTTCATGCGTTCCCAATGCGGGCATGACATCGGTGAGTCGGTCGCCGAGAAGCTTGTGAGCGATACAGGTCAATTCGCCAGCACGGCTGTCGTAGCGAGTGTGATCTGGTGGCAGAGCGAGGACTTTTCGAGGTTGAATACGACTGAATGTAACGGCAAGTGCATCGCGAAGTTGTTCGCTAGAAAAGTCGGATTGCGGACTGCCTTCGGAAAAGTAGATGGTCATGGGAGATTTTTGTTCAAGTTGGCGGTGAATATTTGACCTGCCCAGCGATTGGGGGTTAGATTGTAACATCTTATGGTCACTACGTATTTTAAGCGATTCCGGATGGAGAGCACGCTGCATTGCGTGGATCAACCGCCTCCCCCGTTGGCTGATGGTGTTCGGCTGCTTCCGTGGTCGGCATCCATGCTTCGCGATCATGCTCGTGTTAAATTCGAAAGCTTTCGAAACGAAATCGATGCCAATGTTTTTCCGTGTCTTGCTCGGAAAGATGGTTGTTTTCAGCTGATGAAGGATCTTGCAAAACGCAAAGATTTCGTGGCCGAAGCGACGTGGCTTGCCGTGCGCCAACAATCGAACGACCGTTGGCTTCCGATCGGTACCATTCAGGGACTTCGAAGCGATACGTTTGCTGGGGCAATTCAAAATCTTGGAATCATCCCCGAATTTCGCGGGATCGGCTTGGGATCGGTTCTGGTTTGGCATTCGCTAGCGGGGTTCGCCAAGCTTGGTTGCCGGCAGGTCTCGCTGGAAGTGACCGTCCAGAACTCAGCTGCAATACGGCTTTATGAACGACTAGGGTTCCAACGCGTCGAAACCGTCTTCAAGGTTGCTGAGGTCGCGACCAGTTAGGCCGCTCCTACAATCGTCACAAACGGCAGGGAGTTTTCCTGGTCGAAGACCGATTTTCGCAGATAACAACGAAATAATCGATACGTGATGTAGTGTATTTCCACATTGACTTGTGAATACGGTTCGGTTTCCCGACAGGCGCAAGGCTTCCCCTTTGACAGTGTGATATCTTTTTTTGGGGCAAGAAGGAGTCGCACAGTGAGTCAGTCCGTCCTCATCATCGAAAACGATCCAGCTGTACTGGACCAGCTTTGTATGTACGTCAAGGAGTGCGAATTCAAAGTGCACTGCGCGGAAGACATCGAAACCGCGATGAGCAAACTCCGTAGTCACCGTCAAACGATCGTCATCGTTGACTGGGGACTTCCGGACGGTGAGGCAGCTGAAATTATCGAACAAATTCGGGGTAATCACCGGATGCGACGAACGCACATCATCGTTCTTTCGCCCCAAACCAATCCGACGATTGTCGAGGCCGCGATGAATACCGGCGCCGACGATTTTTTCTCGATGCCGGTCGGCGCGGCAGAACTCCGGGCACGCCTTCTTTGGGCCAGCAGCCGATCGCAATTGCTCGTCTAGTGCGACTACGGATTGTTCATTGCTCGTAGCTACGTTCGCCAGAACGTGGTGAGGCGCTTCTAGCTGCAGCCACGTTCTGGCGAACGTAGCTACGGCAGTCTGTTTTTAAGGGGTTTAACTGTTCGACTGCTGGATAGTGCGTCGTGTCGAGCGAATGTTGGCTAGATTCCTGCCAAGGAATCGCCGTTTCGTGTTCACATCGGCCAACTTCTTGGCTATCTTTTAGAATAGAAACCGAGTGTTAAATCCGTTCTTCTTCCTCCAGGTGGATGTTTATGATGTTGCATCGACTGTCGATCCTGTTTGCTGTTCTTTGGATTTCGACGAGCGCCTCATGGGTGCGTGCCGATCTGGTGGTCTTTGGAAGCGATAGCGGCAAGAGCACCGAACTTTCCGATTTGGTAAACAAGAATGCCGACGTTCGAAATGCGATCGCAGCCTTTGAGAAAAAATCGGCGACACTCGGAACAATCCTGGAAGACAAAACACTGACCCTGCCGGGGCAGGACGCGACCACGACCATGCTCGCCTTCGCAGCCCTCACCGCGCTGGCC
>JANPLJ010000272.1:0-4616 GCA_031426475.1 Pirellulaceae bacterium
CTGCCCGAACTCCGATTGCGTCGGGCGAAAAGTTTTAACTGCGCGGGTAATTGGCATAGTCTCATTTTTCGGCATAAAGATGTGCGGTAAAAAATGGAAGCCATGTATTCATCTTTTACCGCACATCTTTCTGTCAGTAAAAGTGTTTCAGATGTTTCAGAGACGACAAACCTCAACTACGGTGTTGATCAACTTGCTTCTCCAGCCTCCAATCTTTTTTTGATCCACTTGTGTCAGCACAATCAAGATTAGATCCTGATCGAAATCGATGATCCCCAATGTTCCCGATGCTCCAGTATGTTGCACTCGCGAGGCAGTTCCATCCGCACGTTTGGCCAAGATATTGAATCCTAAGCCATACCCCGTTCCTTTGCTTGCCGGATGAGGGACGTATTGTTTCTCTAAGGCTGACTTCGAAACGATCTCGAGACCGTCTACCTTGCCTTCATTTCGATGAAGCAACAAGAATCGAGCGATGTCGTCCAATGTTGACACCAGTCCTCCACCTGGGTTCACCATGCGTGGCGCTGGCTCACGAACTTTCGGGATGAGACCTTGATTGGTTCGATCGTATTGAACCGGCATCAACGGCTTCATTTGCTCGGTCGGAACAAACGTCGCCGTTCGTGTTCCGAGTGGCTCGAGCAAGTATCGTCGCATGAGATCCTGAAACGAGCGTCCCATGACTACTTCAGCTACGCGACCGGCCACCATATACCCACTCCCGGAATAGTCGTAGTTCGTTCCAGGCGCTGTGTTCAAATCTTGCTTTGCGAGCACGTCAACGATCTCTCCGAGGGTTAACAACTTTGCGGCCGATTCAAAGTTGGCTCCCCTCGCATCATTTCCCGGAAAGCCGGCGGTGTGGGATAAACATTCCAGCAAGGTGGGTGCCCTGCTAGCCTTTCCCTTGTCGCGAATGCGAACACCATGAAATTCAGGTAAATAGACATCCACCGGGACGTCGAGTTTCAAAAACCCTTGCTCCTCCAAAGCGACCATCAAAGTAGCCGTGTGAGGCTTCGTCAGGGAAGCAATGTGACATGGCGTGTCGATTTCAAACGCCCGGGTTGTCTCCAAATCAGCAACCCCGAATGCTTCTCGCAATACCACCTCACCACGATGTACAATCATCAAAGATCCGCCAGGAATGACTTTTTTATCAATTCCTTCTTGAAAGCTTTTGCGAATCGAATTCAGGCCTTCTTCGCCGAATCCATGCTCCTCCCACTTGGAAAGAATCAATTTTTTACCATCCGATTCCGACTTCTTTGCCGCTCCCGCCCCTATCGCAATACGATCATCTGGCAAAGTATCTGGGTGGGGAATCGATGACGCGTGGCGTTTGAGCTCCAGAACGATCTCGGGCTTTTCTTGCGCAAGATCGTTTTTCTCGCCGATGTCGTTGGCTAGATCATAAAGCTCAAATCGTTTTGAGCCTTTGTCTGGAACATAGTCGTAATGTTGACGTCGGTCCGACAAGAGCAGTTTGTAGTTCCCTTTTCGGACAGCATGGAGTTCATTTTTGCAGAAGTAAAAATAGTCCTGTCGACCACCGCGATGATTCGGTCCAAAGAGCAACTCGGTCTGATCCACGCCATCGATATAGCGGTCCGTCGGAATGGCTACCGAAGCGAGCTTGGCAAAGGTCGGGAGAAAATCGATCGTTGCAAAAATGGCATCGCTCGTGCGTCCGGCCGGAACCTTTCCTGGCCAACGTGCGAGACAAGGCACTCGAATGCCGCCTTCGTAGGTCGAACCCTTTCCTTCGCGGAGCGGTCCAGATGAACCCCAAGCAACTTGGCCGCCATGTCGTTTGCGAAGGTTCTCTTGCATGTTGTTCCATGCGCCGTTGTCAGTCGTGAAAATCACCAGCGTGTTGTCGCGAAGTCCCATTTCATCAATGGCATCGAGGAGTCGCCCAGAATGGAAATCGAGTTCTTCGATAGTGTCGCCGAACAAGCCTCCTTTGGATTTGCCGCGAAACTCTGGCGAAGCATCGATTACCGAATGTGCCATCGTATGGGCGAGGTAGAGGAAGAATGGCTGATCTTTGTTCTCTCGGACAAACTCGATTCCTTTGTCGGTGTACATGCGAGTTAGGCTGGCCATGTCTTTTGTCTCGCCAACTCGTTCATTGTTCTCATGAAACACAACTTGGCCGTTGTCGTTTGCCCCGAGCGTCCCGTAAAAATAGTGAAAGCCTTGAGCGTTAGGCATTCGGTCGACGATGGCGGATCGATTGGAGACATCCCACTTACCAATGCAGCCCGTTCGATAGCCTGTATCCTTCAGCAGTTCAGCGATCGTAATTTCACTAGCAGGCATCGACCACCCAAGGCTCCGGTGCGGATATCGACCGGTTAGTAGCGCCGAACGCGATGGACCACAAACAACCTGTGCATAGAAATTCGTAAATTTCGTCCCCTCGTTGGCAAGCGAATCAATGCGTGGTGTCTGAATCGTTGTCGATCCAAAGCAGCTCAAATCGCCATACCCCTGATCGTCGGTAAAGATAACGATGATATTGGGCTTTGCGGGCTCGACAGCGTTTACGGTTGCGAACGGACCGAGTACTATCGCAGCGAAAAGTGCAGTGAAATGTTTCATCGGATTTATAGTCTGGCTATTCATTTTTTGCCTTTTTTCGGTCTCTTGCGAAGCTCGATCTTCGCGTCATTGGTCTGCTTGGGGCCGGGAGTGCTGCGTCCATCTGCGATGTACTGTTCGAGCAACTTCGTCAATCGAGAGACCTCGTTGGGATACTCGGACTGTAGATTCTTCGATTCCGCGAGGTCTGTACTGAGATCGTACAGTTGGCTCATCGGTAAATCTTTGGCTCCGGCACTATCTGGCTTCGGGTCGCTCCAACCGCCGGAGTCAGCGCAAAGTTCAAGTTTCCATTTCCCCTGACGGATGGCGAACGAACCGTTGATCGAATGATGCACGACAGCCTCTCGTAATGGTGCTTTGTCGGTACCGAGCAGTGCTGGCAGAATGCTGATGCTGTCTTCGCCAGCGTTGTCAGGAAGTCGCTTCCCAACGATATCAGCGCACGTTGCCATGAGGTCGATGTGGCAAATCGTTTGATCGCTGCGGCTACCTGCCTTCACCCGAACTGGCCAGCGGACGATGAATGGAACGCGATGCCCACCATCGAAAACATCCGCTTTCATACCTCGCAAGTCACCGTTGGGATAATGCCCTTTGTCTTGCAGTTCCGAAATGTTCGCTGCAGGAGAGCAACCGTTGTCGCTGGTCAAAACAACGATGGTATTGTTACCGATTCCCGCTTGATCGATGGCCGCAAGCAATTCGCCTACGGCCCAGTCCGTCTCCATCACAAAATCCGCGTAGGAACTAATCCCGCTTTTACCCTGCCACTGCTTGGATGGCACGATCGGTGTGTGCGGTGAGTTGAGCGGCATGTAAAGAAAGAATGGCGAGCCTGCCTTTGCCTGAGTTCTGATCACTTCGACGGCCTTTTGGGTAAAGGTTGGTAAGACGTCGATCGCTTCAAAACTCGCTGCTGCTGGTCCACTTCGCTGCCACTTTTTCTCGGTGGTCAACGGCTCCGTGAAACGATCGTTTTCGATGAACGCAAACGGGGGCATATCCAGCGACGCACTGATCCCGAAATAACTGTCAAACCCGCGAGTCGTCGGTCCATCGGTAATCACTGGTGAGGGCTGGTCCTTTGCGATTCCCATTCCAAGATGCCATTTGCCGATACAAGCTGTTGTGTAACCCTGCTGTTTCAGAAATGCCGGAACCGTTAAGCGATCAACTGCGATCAGAGGCTCGCTGAAGCCATTCAGTACGCCCGACTGCAAATGCGTGCGCCAATTGTAGCGACCAGTCAGCAAGCCATAACGGGTCGGCGTGCAAACCGATGAACTGGTATGCGCGTCCGTAAAAACCATCCCCTGAGCAGCCATCTTGTCGAGTTGTGGAGTTGCGATCTTGCCCCGTTTGGGATTCAAGCATTGAACGTCACCATAGCCGAGATCATCGGCAAGAATATAGACGATGTTGGGACGTCGTTCCTCTCCAAGCAGCGAGTTGCTAACGAACATCAAGAGACCAGTTGCGATGAAAGCGAAAAACGGTTTTAACATTTTGAGTTTAGTATCAAGGTAGGAAAATTTGGGGTAGCGAAATGAATTCAGGTAAACAAAGGAACAGCTAATGTCAGAGCCGACACGAGCAATCCCAATGAAGACGACGTAAGCACCATGTGGAAAGGATTTATCATAATCGATTGCTGCAAGTGTAATTTCCCTTGATTCGATCTAGGTAAGAAGATTAGTAGTAGGAAAACAAGATCCCTATAACTCTTCCTACCCCTCATTTTCCTGCCTAATTGTCTTGCGAATGAGCTTAATTAAAGGTCAGTTTTAGCGGTTGCTTTCCGTCGTCGAGCCGCTTTGGGTTTCTTTTCCTCTTCACCACCGACTGATTTCTTTGGGTCCATCCGTTTAAGTGCTTCTGGGGTCGGACTTCCGCCAAATTGCTTGTAGTAGAGTTCTTGAAATGGGTTAATTGTGGGGCCGACGACGTTTTCGTTCACGAGGAGCGGTTGCACGTCGCTCCACCATTGATCGTAGGCGGCGCGG
>JANPLJ010000273.1:0-2197 GCA_031426475.1 Pirellulaceae bacterium
GCAAAGCGAAGAGAAAATCCGAGCCGCTCTTACTGACCTAATCCACTTAGCCGCGTGAAACCAACGTCACGACTCACTCGATGACGCCGCTCGCAAGTACAATTCTTTCCCTAAAGTGCAGACGGTAATAATCGCTTGAAAAACGGATTCCGCCAAGTTGCTACCGGGTGAATAAATAGTTCGTCGCTCTTGGCAACCAAAATTAACGGAGAATCAAACCATATTTCGATTCGTAATTTTCGTCTGACCTGCACTCGTCTCGCTTGCGTTCGTTTCGACCTCGTTGAACACGCAAAACAAATCGACCGGATACCTGATCACGGCCGAAGCAAAGAACGTTCACGAATTCGCATAACTGACAATTCAATCGAATGGCATAGCAGTCCTTTCGTGATGTCCGACAGAATTGTGGTAATTAGCGAGTATGAACGCGTTCCCGCTGAAACAAAATTATTAGACAGTCCCTTGTTTGGAGATAATTGATGATGGTAAGAGAATTAAACGTGAAGTCCATTTATTTGATCATTGCGAAGGCTACCATTTCGGCAAGCTTACTCGCGACCATCGCAGCTTCGACGTCCCAAGCCACAATTATCGCATTGGGTGCGCCGGATGCCCTGCTTTTTGGATCTAATTTCGGACTTAACGGAACCGTGCTTGCAGATCAAACGACGCCATTTTCCGTCGCCTCGAATCCTTATACGACAGGGACTGGAACGGCTGCGCCCACTAACCTCCGAATCGGTCCCGTCAACGTGAGGGTGCCGTTCTACCTCTCCCCACGTTACATTATTAATAGTGCGACGGTCGGCCATATTGGGACAACTCTCCCCGATCCGTTACAAGGAACGTTGCGTTCAGTCGTCGTACAAAACACGGCCGGAACTCTCGATTTTTATTACCAGCTCGCCAACACGTCGGATGTCATCGGAGTTTCCACGGACATATTTCGACTGACGATCGATGGTTTCGCGGGAATCGGACTTCCTGCCACAGAAGTAGACTATCGCTCGAATGGCCTTGCCGGGATTACTGGGGCTGGAGCATTTACCATCGGGAACCAAGCACCAGTTGCCGCGAATCGATTGACTAACTTACCGGACAGCTTCGGTTTTGAGTTCGGCTTATTCGGAAGCTCTTTCATTTCGCAGAGTCGCAATGTGAGTGCTGGGGAGACCAGTAACTTTCTTTTCATTCGGACGAATGAAACATCCTATTTTGACAATCGTGCGGTGATTAGCGGGCGTGACACCGCAGTTGCGCATATCTTTGCGCCGGTGGGTCTAACCGTCACGGATCCGGCGACTATTCCAGAACCGTCGACCGCTCTGATGGGAATTGCGCTGATTGCTGTGATGTTCACAGAACCGCGCCGTCGGTTTAGATAAGCAGGAACGAGATAAACTGACCACTAAGAACTTCCGATCGATGCTCGGGCAGATCAGTGAATAACTCTGATTCAAATGATCGACGAAATCAGGTAAGGGCGGTCATTGCTGACCGCCTTCCCTACACCACGTAGCGTGCGGGTCCGCACTACGCGGTTCGACGTAGTAGAGCAAGCTCGACCCAGAGACTCTTTAAGTTCAGTAAACCTTGTGCCCGCAACCAGGCATTGGTGAATCCGACACCGCTGGCAATTGTCTTGGCCATATGCCAGGGGCCTTGACGGCTCTTGGCATGACGGATCGCTTGACGACGCGGGACACCTAGCGCAATGAGCTCTCGGATGCGGGTGCGTACATGACGCCATCGCTTCGAATAGCAACTGCGAATACGGCGTCGTATCCACTGTTGCAAGCTTGTCCGCCGATTGACAGTTTTAGACGCCCCGGGCACATAGGCCGACGCGGTTTGGTTAAGGAGTAATACGGCAGCGGCCGGACAAATTATTTGCCAATTGCACGCCGGCATAAATCGCACCGGTTGGGCACACCGGAGCAGCGGCTTGCACCTAACAAATCGCTCCGGCCTAATATTGCGTCGAGTTTGTGAGGCCAAATTTTAGCAAGTTCGAGCTGAGCATAGCCTCCTGTGCGAATATTGGGCGCGTGACGTAGCTTGTGAACAGAACACACGCATACCCCATCAAACTCAAGCAATGCGGTCCGGCAATCGATTACGCAGGATTTGGTTTAATACGCCCAGGTGCGTAAACCAAGCAGACCAGAAGAAGCCAGGAAAATAGTGAGAATCA
>JANPLJ010000274.1:0-1295 GCA_031426475.1 Pirellulaceae bacterium
CAGTCAATGTGAGTGCTGTAATGACGAACATGATGCGTTGATGGGAGCACTAAGGGCATTGCATTCGCAAGCTATTGCCAGTCTTTAGAACCGGCGACGTCTTCAGCTAGGACTGGAGTGCCGACGCTCAATTACAACGCGAGTGTTCATAAGCTTTCGGCACGTTCGGTTATTCCGAGATCGCGCGCAAGGCGGTTAGCAGTGCCGCATATTCGTCACGACAGCACTTGCAAAGCTTCAGGTGTTCCCGAACCGCAGTTAGGTATTCGGGAAACGGATACCCATCCAGTTCGGCTTGAGCAAGCTGGTCCATCAACTCAAAACAACCATCGCAGCCGATGCTGTCTGCTTTGGCGGTGACCACCAATTTAATTAGGTTGTTCAACTGATTTAAATCAAGCTTCATTATCATTCTCTCACGCGAACGCTTCCCGAACATCATCTGCTGAGACGCCTGCATTCTCCAAACCCTGCTTGAGTTTGTTGCGGGCATCATGGATCAGCTTGTAAACCGCATTTCGGTTTGTACCTACCCGTTCCGCAATTCCGTCTGTCGAAAATCCCGCTAGGAACGCTCGCATGGCCAGCCTTTGTTTCTCGGTAAGCTCATTATCGATTAAGTTTTGAAGCGTGGCGAGCAATTCGTGTCGCTCCTGCAAGTCGGAATCACCCAAACCACTTTCCACCGCGATTTCGATCTGGTAGCCGTCTTCCCCACCTCGGAACGCTTCCATAGACACGTCTAGGTGATATTTCCGTCGCAGCGAGCTGATTCCGATTCGAGTTGCAACGGTCATTGCCCAAGTCGTAAATCGACTGCGCCCTTCAAACTGATCCAAAGAACTGAGGATCTTTAACAATGCATCCTGAACTATGTCTTCGGCGAAAAACGGCTGGCCGTAGCGATTGTTGAGCGACTTACTCAGACCGGGCAGCAGTATCCCACGCAATCGCGAAATCGCACTGTCGCGAATATCATTGTCGCTACTTCGCAGCTCTTCTAGCCAAATTTTATCCTCGTCTCTCATCACCTAGTCCTGACGCTTCCGAGCAAAAAGTTTTTACGGCAGAAATCCCGCCAGCAGTTGGCTCGCATCATTTTCGAAAAACTTTTCACGAGCGAGGTAATACTTACAAAACTAAGTTCGTCTACGAATTGGGCATCTGCTACAAGGCAAAGCCCCCTTTTCCCCTCCGGTGTAACTCCGTTTGGAGTGATACATCCGAAACCCAGTTACCTCGCGCGACCTACCGTCGAGCGTTTTCCCTAGGAGAGAACTCATATGATCAAGAAA
>JANPLJ010000275.1:0-1516 GCA_031426475.1 Pirellulaceae bacterium
CCCTAAAAACAGCCCCAACAACCATTATACGCACAACGCTAGTAAGTCCGCAGGCTCTATAGGCTTCAATCCCTAAGGGATTAACTCACAAACCACTATTTGACTGTCGCTCGTCCCCAAACCCATCGCGAGCGAAGGTGGGAGAAGACACGATCAAAGCCTCCAAGTCGAATGTCGCAAGCTGGAATGGAACGTCATTCGAGCGTCGTCATCATGCTATTCATCGCTTCACGACTCATTCGGTCGGCCGCATCCTTCAGGGTGGCGAGCTCCGGATGGTCGGCATCTGCGGTGAGTTCCAGTCCAGATTTCTCAGCGACGAGTAACTGTAGCAACGTACCCAACAATCCAGAACCAAGCGGCGCATTTTCACTTGTCGGTCCGCTCGAAACAAACAGTCTCTCGGGAACCAAAGGTTGATTGCTGGTCGACAGTCGCGTCGCTACTTCTTGCATTGCGTAGAGGCGTGGATCGCCGAACGAGTTAATCTTTCGCATCAAGACGGTCGCTTCCGCCAATCCGACCTGCATGATCTTTTGACTCTCCCCTCGGCCAAGGAGCATGCGTTGTCGGCTATCCGCTTCCGCCAAAAGTACCTGCTGTTCAGCCTCGCGTCGCGACCGCTCCAAACTCGCATCGGCTGTCACAATGGTTTCTTGTGCCTTTTTACGAGTCCGTGCGAGGTCGGCTTCACCTTGGCTGTCAGCAATGCGAGCTTGTACCTCGGCGTTTGTCAAAGACGTTTGCATTACCGCTTGCGCCTCGGCTGCCTTGAGCTCTTTTTCCTTTTCCGCGGCGACCTTGCGGCGTTCGAAGGTCTCGATTTGTTCGCAAGAAAGTTGCCGTTGCCGGAGTTGGTCAAGCAGCGTTTCGATCTTGTCGTCGCCAGGCGCATTGGATGGTTTTCCAATCAGCACATCGACGCATTCGATATCGAAGGCCCGAAATTTGTCGCGTAGTTCTTCACGCGCCTCTTTCTGGATTTCGTCGCGTTCGTGCAATAGCCCGAGCATCGTCTTGGTATGGGCTACGTCTCGAAAAAAGGCGCTGAGCATTGGATCAATCGTTTGCGTGATTAGCTTTTTCACGTCGCCGAAGCGTTGAATGACGCTCGGCGCGCGTTCATAGTCAATGTGCACGACAACGCTTAAAGGCAACAAAGGTTCGTAGGCATCTTTGGTAACCAAATCGATCGACTTCAAGCTCTCGTCGTAGCGATGTGACTCAGTACGACCGGTGATCCAGTGCAACACAAAGTTGGTCGTAGGCACGAGAATAATGTTGCCGGCATAAAGATTGAAAGCATACTTGCCTGGCCCGAGTGATTTTTCCCAGACACCTTTCTCGCCCGTTGAAACCTGCTCGCCGTGGCGAAAGGTCTTTCCGGAAACATCGTTGCCGTGTCGTCCAACATAGCTAACGACGACACCGACGTAGCCGATGGGAACCACCGTTTTCGGAATCAGCTCGACGGTTGCGAACCATCGATTGATGAAATAAGTACCATCGGTGAGCG
>JANPLJ010000276.1:0-2340 GCA_031426475.1 Pirellulaceae bacterium
TCTCCCCGAAGACGGGGAGAGGGGGAGAAAGAGTACGGGTCGGCGCGATTTCGTTACGAATACATTTTCATCAGGCCACCGAAGGGGTCGATTGGGGACTGTCGAATTAGTCTATCGCGCAGCGAAATAGACTCGTAGGCCGCCGGCTGCGCGGGCGCGATCGTAGACTTCAACGGCGCTCGCAATGGACACCTGATCGTCTGGGTCGACAATGATCGGAACGTCTGCTCGGACGCTGATAATCGCTTGAAGTCGCTGGAAGATAGCTTGAGGTCCCTCGACGACCGTCCCGTTGAACTCGTAGATGTAGCTTGGGTTGTCGCCAGGTTGAGTACGGATCTTGACGATGCAGTCGTTGATATCGGTGATAGACTCGGGCGGCGGAAGATTCTCGGCTTGCCCAGAGGCTTGCATTCCTTGGTCGGAAATACCGCTTGGCAGGAGCTGCTCGATGATTTCGAAGCTGGACGTCGTCAGGAAGAAGATCAAGAGCAAGAAGACGACATCGATCATGGGCGTCATCATGATCTCCATCGAGGCACGATTCTTGATGCTGTGAAAGCGAGTCTTCATTGTCGTTAACGCTTAGCCCTTTTCGTCGTAAACGGCAAAAACAACATCGTTGGTCCCTGCTTGAGTGCATGCCTTGAGCAGTTTCGAGACGACCGAATAGGGAACCGTCCGATCGGTCCGAATTCGAACGCGAAGGCCACCAGGCGTTTCCGCGTGACGCGCTGCAATGGATTTCTGGACCTTCTCGATCGAAACAGTCTGCCCCCCCATTTGATATGAGCCGTCCGGCAAGACATGTACAGTGGATGTTCGATGTTGATTGCTGAGTTCGCTATCGAGGCCTGTCTGGGTTTTGGGTAGGTCGAGCTTTACGTTATTTTCTTGTTTCGCAAGGTGACTGCTCACCAGGAAAAAGATAATGAGCAGGAACGTAACGTCGATCATCGGGGTCATGTTGATGGATACGCCAGATGCGAGCCGATAATTGGGGATTCGCATTCTAGGGTCTCACGGGAGTCGTGCGTGGAAGCGTTGCACCAGGCAAACGTCGACGAATGGGAGCGAATGCATGCTGGGCGGCATAGGCTGTTTCGGCAATCAATTGATCGATTCGATTTCGATAGATTGCGAACGCGCCCATCGCCGGAATGGCGATCAACAATCCTGCAACCGTCGTGACCAGAGCCGAATAGATGCCTTGTGCCAAATCGCCGGCACCAGCCGCCCCCTGCGAAAGAGCGACTTGCCGAAAGGCAAGGATCATTCCGCTGACGGTTCCGAGCAGTCCGAGCATTGGGGCGAGATTCCCTAGAACCGACAGATATTCGACTTTTCGATAGAGACGTGCCCCCTGTTCGGCGGTTGAATCTTCCAGGGCTTTTTCGACGGCCGGCCAACCGAATTCCGCTTCCGCAATCCCGCTCGCTACAATGAAGGCGAGCGGAGAAGGTTTTTCGCGGCAAAGTTGATCGGCTTCTTTGAGTCGACCTTGAACGAGCAGCTGGCGGATCGACTCGGCGAAGTCGCTTGGAAGGATATCCTTCTTTCGCAACGTCAAAGCTTGGTCGACGATCAGGTAGACAGTGATCAAAGACAGCCCGATCAAGGCTAGCATTATCCCGATGCCTAAGATTCCGCCGCTGAAGACGATGCTCAAAAACGTATCGTTCTGAGCCGCGGAAGCCTTGGGTGCCGCAGCCAGATTGCCGGCCGCGGCTGGCGCCTGAGCCAAGGGCCAGACAAGGAAGCCAACGACGGCGAAAAAAGGATCGAGCATGAAGAACTACTTTGTTCGAGTGAGAGAGCGATCTAAGCCGTTATCATCTAGGCCAGTCGGATGCGCTGTCAATACAGGACCTTCGGCTCGCGGCGACACGGGCTGCAAACGGTATGGCATCCATCGGACAAAGATTCTAGTCTTCATGCGAGACGTCGAAGACCGTTTCGGACTTGGAGCGATTTCGTGTCGAGATTTCGGTATCAAAATAAGAAACGTGGTCGGACACCCAAAAGGTCGAAACGCAACGTTCGGAGCTATTGGGTCGAAGTGGGGCTTGTGATTCTGGTTGCGGCCATTATCAGCCCGGCATTTCTACGTTCTATCGTCAAGAGACTCCGACGAGCGAATCGCCGTTTGAGCAGAATAAACCAAACGAAGCTTCCCCCAAACAACCATCTGCGTTTCAGACGTGGTATCAAGCCCCCCAGTCGCAGGAGATACTTCCGCCATAGGATGCAATCAAGGCTGATTCACCAAGCGGCATTAGGAGGCTTTCTCGCGTTTCATACGCCCCGATGGGCTTGGAGGCAAGCCGATTGAATCGTATT
>JANPLJ010000277.1:0-2385 GCA_031426475.1 Pirellulaceae bacterium
GTAGAATCTCTTGGCGTGATGTACGATGATTCCAATCGTGGCGAATACGCCGAAGTAGATGCTGTCATTGCAAACATGAAAGACAACGCGACGATTAATCGTGTTTGCTACTGGCGCGTCGCATATTCCGCCGATCGATTCTGGGTAGGATTTGACGCGAATGAGAACGTAGTGGCGACATATCTGGAAACGAAGAGCCCATAACAAAGCGATCCATCGAAGCCCACGTCGATGGTTTCAAAAATGGAAGGTCATCTTGGCGTGGGCTCGATGATCTTGGTCGTTGAACTGGCCTAACGGGGACGTTTTCTTGGAGCTTCATGGGTTAGAAGAATGGGACAGCGTAAAGACACTCGGCAGGCGAAGCTTCAAGCGAGACTTCGGTCGTTAAGGTCGCGATCGGTAAGTTCTCAATTGGGCGAGAAGGACAAGAGTTTCCAGAGCTACTCGATTGAGTTGCCAGACGCTTCGATGTGGATGGACGAAGAGGGTGTTCATGCGATCTTTCCCGGCGAACCGCCTGACGCGCAGACGCTTGAGCGAATGACGGAGCAGTTCCAACAGAAGCTGCGTGAATCGCCGCTATTCGACGGACTGGTAAAGAAGTACGGGCGATTCCGGGCTGAAGAATTGCTAAAAGAATGCCGGGCCAAGTTGCCCTAGGGTGGGCTTGCGTCTTATAATCGTGGGCATCGGAATTGGGCGACGGCCAGGCAGAGCACGACAGGTCAACCGGTATCGAGGGCAAGAGCAGCTTCATGGGACCGACGATTCAAGATATCTTGCGGCAGAGCTACCATCGGTGGGTATGGAACCATCCGGTCTCGTTCGACATGAGCCATGCGGTTAGTCAGATGATGAATTGTCGAACTGCTTGCATGGGCGGGCATGTCAACAGTTGTCCGGATGGGCACTACCACCAGATCGCTTACAACTCGTGTCGCCATCGGAGTTGTCCACAATGCGCATGGATGCCACGCGAGCAATGGCTGAGTCGATGGAAGACGCGTTTGCTTGTCTGCCCACATCATCATTGTATCTTTACTTTGCCACACGACTTCAATTCGATCTGGCGTTATAACAAAGCTGAATTCTCGAACGTCCTTTTTTGTGCGGCTTCGGAGACTCTTCAAGAGTTGCTGAAAGATCCGAAGTATCTGGGCGGTCGGATCGGCTTACTGTGTGCGTTGCACACTTGGAATCAAACGCTGCAAGAGCATATCCATCTGCATGTCTTAGTCACCGCTGGTGGCCTCAGTGGAAATGGAAAGTGGTTGCAATGTAAGAAGTCGTGCTTGTTACCACGCAAGGTATTGATGACCAAGTTTCGTGGCAAGTTCAAAGCGATGCTCAGAGCCAAGGTTCATTCGGGAGTCATTCAATTGCCACCTTTCATGAGCGAAGACGATTTCGAAAAGCTGCTGAAGAAGTTGACTAAAATTGACTGGAACGTGAAGATTCTGCAACGTTACTCGAGTGGTACCGGCGTTGCGACTTACTTGGCGCGTTACTTGAAAGGTGGCCCGATTGGGAATTCGCGATTGTTGTCTTTCGAAGAAGACCAAGTGATATTTCGCTATCGACTCGGCTCACATGAAGGAGGCGACGGCAAGGAACAAGGGGTGGCGACGTTAAAGGTAGACACGTTTGTCAGCCGTTTATTGGAACATGTTCCACCTCGTCGCTTCCAGAGTGTCCGTGGATATGGACTCTACAGTGGCAATCAACATTCGAGGATCGAGCAGGCAAGAACCGCTTTAGGGATGCCGGAGGCTCAGGTCGACGATGACGAGAAGAACAAGAGTTGGCAAGAGACCTGCGAAGCAGCTGGCTTCCTCGAACACTGCCGCTGTCCTCACTGCGGCAAGGCCCTTGTATCGCACAGCGAATTCAAACGCGGCCGCAGTCCACCGAGCCTACCCATTGCGATCGGCCAGCCCTTATCGAACTCTACGGAGGCCGCATGATGCGACTTCATCTTCGTTCCAAGGATCGACAGAGTGTCACCGACCATACCGAAGGTCCGCGATCGGCCAGGAATGGCATAGACTCGAACGCAAGAAAAAGTCGACCCTGGATTCCCAACCACGCTCCGAGATCTGGTAAAATCCTAAGGACAGATTAAACGCCACGAGAACTTGGCACTTCACGGCCAGTTCAACAAAAGCGTTGCACCGGATCTGCGACCATGTTTACGAGCATAGCAACGCTCACTAGCCGCAGACCGGTGAACGTTATTCGTTGAACGTTATTCGTTCTGCCGGAAAACCAATGATGACGGAAGCTGCAAAGCCCCAATACTTCGTCAAAGGAACACTTTGGTTTAACGTCTTTTGGCTTGACGTTGCTCGCGAGAATTTCCAACGGTGGATTGATGCAAAGCCG
>JANPLJ010000278.1:0-8921 GCA_031426475.1 Pirellulaceae bacterium
TTGAGTATGCCGGCTCAAAAAACGGCTAGCCAAGGTTCGAAAACCGAGCACCATCTTACCGGACAGCAACTGTGTGAAGCGATCCGAGTCTACGCCGTCGAGCAATACGGATATCTAGCCAAGACAGTGTTGAACAGTTGGGGAATCAAAACGACAGGTGATTTTGGCGAGATCGTTTACAATCTCATTCGCATCAAAGAGATGCGGAAAAGCAAGTCAGATCGCCGCGAAGACTTTGATGATCAATACGACTTTGAGTCGGCGTTCCAACCAGTTTTTCAAATCACCCCACATTCCTAATTTGTCGGAGATGATTGCGATCGCCAGCAAACCGATAAGCCGCACAACCTGGATCTGGCTGACGTGTTGGATCGTATGGACAATCTTTTTAGTATGGGTAGCCTACCAAGCATGATAAACCAAACGATGATGGATCGCCGAACGATATGCAAATTGGCAGCGACTTCACTATCGATGGCCGCCGCGTCGTCACCGCGCTGGCTGATGGGAGAAGTGAATCGCGATACAACGAGTCCCATTCTCAAAACGCTCAAGATTGGAATGGTGAAAGTCGAAGGTTCGCTGGAAGACAAGTTCTTGGCCGTGAAGCGAGCTGGATTCGATGGAATTGAACTCAATGCGCCAGGGATCGACGTCGAAGAAACACGTTCGGCGATCGCGAAAACCGGCCTTGTTGTCGACGGGACTGTATGCGCCAGGCACTGGAAGATTCGACATTCAAGCCCAGAAGCCGAAGTACGCGCTCAGGCGTTGAAGGATCTCAAGACGGGAATCGAACAGACTTCTGCGGTCGGCGGGCACACCATCCTTTTGGTTGTTGGGCACGGCGACGACGGCCCCGAGTCGGAAATCATTCCGCGTACGATCGAAAATATTTCGAAGGCGATACCGCTGGCAGCAAAACACGGTATCTGTATCGCTATCGAGAATGTCTGGAACCATTTTCTCTATGACCACGACGGCTCCACGGATCAGACAGCCGATCGCTTCGTCAAGTACGTCGATGCGTTCAATTCACCTTGGGTCGGAATGCAGTTCGACATCGGCAACCATTGGCAATATGGAGATCCCGCAGCTTGGATTCGTACGCTTGGCAAGCGAATCGTCAAACTCGACACAAAAGGTTATTCTCGGGCATTGAAGAAGTTTACTGCCATTACCGAAGGCGACATCGATTGGGCTTCAGTCAAGAAAGCCCTCATCGACATCGGCTTTCATGGTTGGTGTGCGGCGGAAGTCAGCGGAGGCGATGAAGCGGCCCTTAAAGTAGTCGCCGATGAGATGGCTCGAACGCTTGGCTGAAAAGAGCTCTAGGAATACAGAAAGTACTGAATGGCGGTTTTGTTACAGGTTCGCGGAGCTGAAAAAAGCTATGGCGATCAAATGTTGCTCAGCGATGCTGAAGTGACCATTGTGGATGATCAAAAAGTTGGATTCGTCGGGCGCAACGGCGCCGGCAAGTCGACGCTGCTGCGCGTGCTCTTGGGTGAGGAAGAGCTCGACAAGGGCGAAGTTATTCAAAGCGCCAATTTGCGAGTCGGCTATTTGCGACAGCACGATCCGTTCTTGCCCGGTGAATCGGCTCTCGATTTTCTGATGCGTGACAGTGAACAGCCAGACTGGAAATGTGGTGAAGTCGCTGGTCAATTTGAGTTGAAGGGCGATTACCTCAACGGTCCGCTCGCGGCTCTCTCGGGTGGTTGGCAAACGCGCGTGAAGTTAGCCGCGTTGTTACTCCACGAACCGAATTTGCTGCTGCTCGATGAACCGACGAACTTTCTCGATCTACGCACCCAGATCTTGCTCGAGCATTTTCTTCGCAGCTTTTCGAAGGCCGCATTGATCGTGTCGCACGATCGCGAGTTTCTCAAGGCTACCTGCAGTCATACGCTCGATCTGACACGCGGTCAGTTGACGATGTATCCCGGAAAAATCGACCAGTTCCTTGAGTACCAAGCAGAACGCCGAGAGCATGACGAACGCGTTAACGCTTCGGTCCAAGCCAAGCAGAAGCAGCTGCAGCGCTTCATCGATAAAAATCGCGCCCGAGCCAGTACCGCTACGCAAGCGAAGTCGAAAGGCAAGCAACTTGAGCGATTGCAGACGATTGAAATTGCGCTCGATGATCCAACGGCCCATATTCGGGCACCGATTGTCAATCCGCGACAAGGCGCAGCCGTTCGATGCAACGAACTAACCATCGGTTACGCCGATCGCGCTGTTGCCAAGAATATTGGCGTTGAAATTGAACATGGCCAACGAACGGCGATCGTTGGTGACAACGGTCAGGGGAAGACGACCCTGTTGCGTACGTTGGTCGGTTCGCTCGAACCGCTTTCTGGGCAAGTGAAATGGGGTTATGGATGCGAGATCGGCGTTTATGCCCAGCACGTTTACACAAGCCTAGATCCAAAGCAAACCGTTCTTGAATATCTCGAGTACAAAGCGAATCCTGGGACGACCCAACAGATGATCTTGGCGGTCGCCGGAGCGCTGTTGTTCCGAGACTCGCACACGCAAAAGAAGATTTCGGTTCTTTCGGGAGGCGAGAGAGCCCGCCTCTGTATGGCGGGATTGCTGTTAGGTACTTACAACATCCTTGTGCTCGATGAACCGGGGAACCATTTGGACGTCGATACCGTCGAGGCGTTAGCGGATGCGTTGCTGGCTTACAAAGGAACAGTGATCTTCACGAGTCATGATCGCCATTTTATGAAGCGTATTGCGACGTCGATCGTCGAAGTCCGCGATGGCACCGCCGTGAACTACGCTGGCAATTACGATGCTTATCTCTACGCTGTCAACAAAGAAATCGACGACGGCGAACGCGAGCTGAACGCCAAGAATCAGTCGAATGCAAAGCCAGCTAAGAGCAAACCGGTCGTAACCGCCAAACCCGTCCTAGACGAACGAGCGATTCAGAAAGAACTTAAGGTACTTGAACGTAAAATCGCTCAGCTCGATCAACGCAAACGCGAAGTAAACGACCAGTTGATGCAAGCAACCGATCCCATCGAAGCATTGAAGTTTCACAACGAACTGACAGCGATCACGACTGAGCTCGAATCGTACGAACAACGCTGGTGCGAGCTGAGTTTATAAAGGGTATTCAGATATTCTGGTGGCTTCGGACTTACCGACCGCCTTGGATACTCACATCGCCCGTGGAGCTAACACTCAGGAAGCCTGGCACCATCGGATAGAGGCCTTCGGTGAAGACTTGGCGGACGAAGTCATTGAAGACTTTGATGGGCCGAGGTGGCACGATGATCAAATCGTTGTCTCGCAGCCATATTTCGTCGGCTGGGTTCGGTCGTTTGCCAAGATGAGCTCCACGCAAGTCCAACATGGTTGAAACCAGACGCCAGTCTTCGGCACGTCGGAAAATCACGATCTGTCGATTGTTACCGTATAACTGCAACCCTTCTGCCATCGCCAAAGCCTGAGTGACCGTGGTTGGTTGAGAGATTTCGAATCGACCAGGTCGATTCACTTGACCGAACACATAGACAAAATGAGATGCTTGTCGCACCAATCGAGGTTCGAGTTCAACCCCTGTTACCCGATCCCGGTACCGCAGATTGATTTCTCTCTTGATCTCTTCCATGGTCATACCGACGATATTGACGCTTCCGATCAATGGAAGTTGGATGCGACCATCTGGATTGACGACAGCGAAGATATTCTGTCCGCCATTGACTCCAATGAAATTGCTGACTGCCGAACGTAGATCTTCCAGTCTTGTATTGGTTTTAATCGGCGTGATGTCGATCGATGGACTCTTGAGGTAATCAGCGTAAGCCTTCTCAATATCCTTGCGCAACTGAGGAACTGTTTTGCCAGCGGCTTGTATCGGCCCGATCAATCGCAGGACGACCGTACCATCCGATTGTATCTGGACACCGCGTGTAAAATCCCCACGCTTGATGCTCTCGTCCGATACGGATTCGACCAAGATTTCATCGCCGACCATCAGTCGGTATTCCTCGCCAATCTTCTCACGTGTTAGCACAAAGATAAACTGGAATTCATCGCCGACGCGTGCTCGATACTGCAACATCGCAGGAAGACGAACAGGTCCTAGATATTCACCATGCTGGAGTGGTTGAAAGTCCGTTGTACAGACATCGCTCCAGCGTTGCTCGGTTCCATTTGAATTGGCGCAATCGATTCCACGGATACAAGGGGTGCAGGCACCGCTTGTTAGACCTGTTGCTTGATTCGGCGCAGCGACGCAAAGTGCTTCAGGATGCTGCGTCCGCATGCCGCATGTTTGGCAACCGCATGTGGGCTGGTGCCCTGCGGCCATCGCATACGGATTCTCCATAAGTACAGGTTCCGGATTCGTTACACTCGCAGGTGCGACTTGTCCAAAGGAAGCCGCTGCGATCAGCATCTGCAATCCAATCGCTAAAGCTGTCGACGAAGTCTTCATCGAGCTGTATCGGATGTTCTTAATGTATATGTCTTCGTCTTCAGTGTTGATATGGAACATGATTTCAAACGTCTATTTCGAAGTGGCCTTATCGTACCAAGCGACTAAACCAGGATGCGCTTTTGGTGGGCGGCGCGGCGGGGGCTGCGACGGGCGATGGCGTGGGACTACCGCTTCCAGCGCCGGGGCTCATGAATTGATTGGGACTCAATCCAACGAACGTTTGTGGATCGACTTGATAGACTTCTGGAACTTTGTTTGGAGTCGTGGGCATTCCCAAGGCGGTTGCCTGCTGGACAGCCATCGCGGCTTGATCCAATTGCCCGCGTCGTCGATAAAGCTCAGCCAGATTCTTCCACGCATCCGCGGAGGGATGAGTCATTGTTGCTTGGCTTAGGATCGCTTGAGCCTCGTCCAAACGATCGAGTTTCATCAAGGTGTAGCCGAGCTGATTTGCTCCATCGGTATGATTCGGCGACACATCAAGTGCGGCCGTGTAACACGCGATCGCTTGGTTGTGAAACATATATCCGTCCTCGCTGGCGGATTCGGCTCGACGCTCATACGTCTTTCCAAACGCATAGAGTAGGTCAGATGTCCATGGATGTCCTTGGGAGGCCTTCACAAGCTGTTGACGAGCATATGCTCGATAGTGCTGCGCAGCGAGTTCCGGCGAGACGCCTACAAGATCGACTTGCTTAAGGGCTTGCGTCGCGTGTCCCGATACGATTCGAGCGGTCGATTGGGCGTGGCTGGGATTGCGAAGTGATTGATGAAAGTCAGATTCCTCCGCGAACGCTGCCAAGGCCTGATCAAATGCAGGTTCACTGGTCCAATCGCCTGATCGCAAATCGAGCGCTCGAAACAAGATGCGGAGCCCCATCAGGATTTCTTCCCGAGCGCTGAGGGTCGCATTGCGCTTCAAGAGCTCGTCGCACTTTGTCAAGTGCTCGCGTAGGTCTTTCTCTACGTTCTTCCAACCCGCTGGCGGTTCGACCGGCACGGGAGCCATTCCCAGCGACTGTGGATTATCTCTCAGTAGTTCTCGGCTGACTTGACTTGCAAGTCGCATGCGAGACGAAGTCGCATCAGACTCGGGCATGGATGCTGGCACGACATGGCTCGTCCCTTCATGCGATGGAACAAACGTATTCATCGGACGGTCGAGCGACTCTTCGACATAACGATTCTGCGCGCCAGGCACCGCAACAACTCCAACGACGGTACTTGGCGTTGCGGACAAATAGTCCATCGAATTAGTTTGCCCAACTTCCGTGGAGTACGGTTCTGCGGCCCGTGCAGCACGACGCGTTCCGTCGGTTGCTTTGGTGGGTTGTCCTCGCTGTGCTTCCAATGGAGGGTCGGTATGCCCCTGGTATGTTTCAGGAGTCGGCGTGCTAACCGTCGAGTCGATAGGAATAGGCCAACCAAGGTCGACGATCGGACGCTGCGCGTCGAACTGAACTGCCTGGCCACGTTCGGGAATCGTTTCCCAAGATGGACCGGAACGTTTGGGTTGCTCGATCATGTGGGCGATTTTGGGAAGCCCGTTCGTCGCAATCGTGCGACTTGTCGATGCCGATGAGATCGGCTGACGAATAGTTCGGTCGGGCAGCGCATTGTCGGGACGTGGCAGCGAGTTTGTATGCGCCTTTTGCTGTTCAGACTCAGCGTGTGGATTCACCTTCGGTTTGTCCCATGGCGAGGTGGGTATTTGCCCGGCCGGTATCCAGTTCAGCGAAGGGCTCGCGGGCTGAGGCGATCCCAGCCGTATCTGCGAGCTGGTGCCCGATGACTGTGGTGAGTTTTCATTTTTCGATTCGAGGGTCGAAAATTGACGCGGCGATGCCGTCGGCTCAGGCGCAAGTTCCGTGGTTCGAGCTTGCCAGCCGTCCGCAGACGTGGGTGACTGGGCGGACAGCGAAGCCGGAATCCCACTCCCAACGCAAAACGCAAGGAAAAGTCGACTCCGGCGAAGGATGTTGTTGGTTTCAAACGTCATGTGATTGGCCCGAGTTCGTAGGGAACACTAATGCGACCCGATTAAACGGATCGTCCATTAGAATCGGACCAACAGTTGCGATCTGTCCAAGACGGTAGGTCGATTTCAGCGCCGAACGCGAATACCGCCCGTTGCAACCGGCACAATCGATACAGATTGACATCGCGTGCTCATTGGCAAACAATAGACAAGGAGAGCTAGCGTTAAGTCTGTTGCTTTCGGACGGTTCTGTTCCTCAGTCATTGTCGCCGGTTTTCGAGCTTCATCCGCATTCTTACCAATTCGGCTACCCTGCTACCCAAATGAGAGAAAGCTCCTTTGCGAGTTGTTTTCTAGGACGCGCTGTTTTCCAGGTTGCACTGGGCCGATAATGCAGCTAGCTTAATTTGAAGTTTGCTTCCCCCTATTTCCCACCCAACACCTTCCTTCGCCCGTAATTAGCTGCGATTGCAAACCAACCTCCCAGAACGCAGATCGACCAAATCATGCCAGGATCACTTTACCTAAACCGCCGTTCGCTGTTGCAAGGCGCGGGAGCATCACTTGCCCTTCCTTTGTTAGAAGCGATGCAACCGACGCGGCAACTGCTCGCTGGTCAGCCGCAATCCGGTCCGACGGTTCGGCTAGCTTGGGTCTTTTTTCCCAATGGAACGCATTCCGATCGTTGGCTCACCAGCGCTGAAGGCGACTCTTGGAAGATCACCCCAAGTCTAGAACCGTTGGCAGACCTGCGATCGGATGTCAGTGTGATTCGTGGCCTAGCTCAAGTGAATGCTCGTGCGCTCGGCGATGGACCAGGAGATCATGCACGTAGCGCCGCAGCTTTCTTGACCGGAGCCCATCCTTTCAAAACTGCTGGAAGTCGCATTCGCGTCGGAAAGAGCATCGATCAGATCGTCGCGGATACTTATGGCGCTGCGACGCGTTTGCCATCGATTGAATTAGGAACGGAGCAAGGTCGAAGCGCCGGGTCGTGCGACTCTGGCTACGCGTGCGCCTATTCGAACAGCATATCGTGGCGTAGCGATACGCAGCCGATGAGCAAAGAAATTAATCCACGCCAAGCCTTTGAACGACTCTTTGGTTCCGCGTCTAATTCTGGCCAGGACTCGGCGACCAGGTTAGCGATGCGAACGAGCATTCTCGACGCAGTCCGCCAATCGAGAAACTCGCTTCTCAAGAAGCTGGGCTCGGATGATCGCCAGAAAATGGAAGAGTATTTCTCAAGCATTCGAGAGGTCGAAACTCGCCTCGAACAAGCGGCAGAACCCGTAGACGTCGGCGATCCAAATGCCATCGAACAGTTCGGAGAATTTTCCGATTTTGGCAAGCAAATTCGGCTGATGTATGATTTGATGGTGCTAGCATTTAGAACGGATACGACACGTGTCGCAACGTTCATGGTCGCAAACGAAGGAAGCAATCGATCTTTTCCAATGATCGATATCAAAGAAGGGCACCATCAGCTTTCGCATCACCAGAACAAAAAAGACAGCTATGAAAAAGTGGCGAAGATCGACCGCTATTACTGTGAGCAGTTTGCTTATTTTATCCAGCGACTCAAGGAAACGTCGGATGGCGAGTCATCGCTCCTGGACAACTCGCTGATTGTATACGGAGGGGCTATCAGCGACGGCAATAAGCACGACCATCACGATTTGCCTATCGTCCTAGCTGGTCGTGGCGGAGGTAAAGTGAAGAGTGGATGCTTCCACGAATTTGGCAGAGAGACGCCGCTCAACAATCTGTATCTAACGATGGCGGATAGTTGTGGCGTCGAACTCTCGGACCTGGGCGACAGCACTGGCCTGTTAAGCTTGTAGTTCGAATCTCCCAAATCGACCCGCTTCGGCCTCGTGGGCCCGTACGACGCCATCAAACTGGAACTGAAACACAATCGGGTGGGCGAGGCTAGCTAACGAGTCCTTGCGTTCCGGTCGGACAAGCCGACCGGGGACGACATGAGCACGGAAGTGTGACTCTAGCTGCTCGCCTTTGCTCCAGTTGGACAAGCCAACTGGTGGCACGACCAATTCCTTGGGAGCGAAAGTAAATAGTGCTTTGTCAATTGGATAACCGAGTATGCTGTTGTCCTCCGACAACAAGAACCGGAAGCGTTAGCGACGAGTTAGCAACGAATGCAAGCATCGCAATCGCCAGTGATTTGTGACGAAAAAGCGATTCAAGCAGTCCTTCGCTTACGCTTCAGGCTCTTGCGGTTACAGGAGCTTTCAACCCACCCAACCCCCGTTTATCTAGGTGACAATGCAACTAGGCGGATGGACCCGATGAAGCACCTGGACTAACCAACCTGTCGCTTCAACGTCAGGACCGATCCAGCAAAGTCTTTGAGCGCTTTGGAATTCAAGCGATTCGAGTCCGGCTTGACGCTTGCGGGAATCGCTTCGACGCTCGCCTCCAACTCAGACCTCATGATTTTGACGTCTTTAGGCGCTTCGATGC
>JANPLJ010000279.1:0-3533 GCA_031426475.1 Pirellulaceae bacterium
CGTAAATCGTGACGATGTTTGGATGGCGTAGTTGAAGCCCCATTCGCCCTTCGCGAAGAAACTGCTCGACTTGACCAACTTGATCGCGATGTCGACGTCGCAAGACTTTGACAGCTACAACGCGTTTGGTCTCACGATGAACCGCACGGAACACTCTCGCGAACGTTCCCGCGCCAATCATGTACAAGACTTTGTAGGGCCCGTAGAAATAACCGAGCCGTTCACCGGTGAGAACGCGGTCCAATAGATAGTTCGTCACCAAGTCTTTACGGAGCAGAACCGACTTGAACTCTTCAAGGTCTGATCGATCTCCTTTGAGCTCCGCCCAGGCTTGCTCTATCTGATGAGAAGTCGCCAAATCCAAATCGACGATTCGTTGCTTGAGCGATGTCGGCGTGAATTCCATAACGTCAAGCTCTTCCCTCTCAATCGGTGACTGCGAATCTTCGTTGTAAATCTTTATGACCCGGGCGACCGATATTATAGTCGCTCGGGCCCCGGAATGAGAGCGTTAACCGGTGGCGATGGCTGCCAGCGAGTGGATTAGGCCTGTCCCTATCGAAATGAAAAACCGGGCGATCATTGAGTTGTACATGACGAACTGCACAATGATCGCCCGGTATCGGAGGAGTTCTGCGACATTCGTCCGGTCATCGGCAAGTTTGGCGAAACTTGACGGTGACTTTTTGGCAAAACGAAGAGAACCTGGAGTGTCGGGTCGGAATCGAAACGTTTCTAGAAGCCTGAGGCTTGATCGTCCGCTTGATCTTCGTCGGAGCCGATATCGCCTTGACCGGTCAATTCTTGGACTTGCTTTTGATAGGTGTCGCGTTCGCGTCGAGTCGCCTCCAAGTCGAATACGAGATACTTCATATCCAGACGCAGCTGGCCTAAGGCTTCCTGGACAAGTTGGAGGATCTTGCGTCGTCGATTGGTGCTTTCGGCAACTCGTTGGAATGCTGGGATCAGAGTCTGTCGTTGCGCTGGAGGCAGAGCCTGTATGGCTCGATGCAGTTCCACCAATTCGACAGGTGTATCGTTGGTCAATTGCTCGGTGGATTGGGCGGCAGCACTCATCTGTGTGAACTCCGAATAAAGGGATTTGAGAGAAGCGGCGACTGGCGTTCGATACTGGTTTACTAAAGCAGTCGATATGCCGTCATTCCGACCGAGAATCCAGGATGCATCGTAAACCCAACAAAGTCAATGACTTAGGACAATCGCCGCTTTCGGGAGAGTTTGCTTAGTCGTTACTGTTTGTTGCGTTTTTGCGACTCAAACGATATGGCTTTTTTCACGTAAATCCTGGTACAAGAACAACTTAACGGCGTTTGTCGCTCGCTTTCGCCAGCGTGGCAAATCAGCAACCTCGTGTTTCAAAAATCCGACATTTTTTATGTTTTTTCTCAAGCCGCGAATCAACAAACAAAATGTCGATCGACAAGCGAAGCAGTTCGGTTTCGCAATTGTACTGCTCGCCCTAGCCAGCACGCTCGCGAATGCTCAACTTCGCGATGATTTCGAAAGTGGTCCTACCCGCTGGCGTTTACTGCGCGACGATGCTGGCACGCGGGTGGTTCAGAACCAACGCATCATGACCATGCCACATACGGGCAATGCTTCCGAGATGATCGAGGTCAGCGTAGGACTCCAGGGCACCTACGTTCATCTCATCTATCCCATTCAAGAACGTTTGGCAATTATCGACGAACTCGCGACCAGTCTATGGGTTCGTGCTGCTGCGAGCGGAATGCGTCCTGCCTTTCGAGTCGTCTTCCCAAGAACAGCGCACCCGGCCACCAGCGAACCGCTGACAACCATGCTGTACGGAACTCCCAGCACAGGCGGCGGTCAATGGTCGTATGTCGAAGTGAAACGCCCGGTCGAGCTATTGGAAACTCAGCGGCGAGTGCTGAAGACCCAGTTTGGACCCGCGACAGATCTTCGCGATCCGTATGTGGATGCCATCGTCTTGGATGTCTTCAATGGTGCCGGGAATACGAAACTCCAAATCGATGACCTTGCAATCGAAGGGATGGTTTCTCCGGCATCGGTCAACCTACATTCGAATCCGACCAGCATGCGTTCGAAGTTCGAAGTCGAAATGCATGTCAAAGAAGTATCGCCACAAATTATCGCCGAGCGAGCACGCGATCTACGTTCGTCGGTTCCACGTTGGCTGCAATATCACGGTGAGAGTCTCGATTGGATCGCCACGCTGGGGATGAATGGTATTGTCTTGGACCAAGCGCCGACGGTAACGCTTTTAAATGAAGCGACTCGGCTAGGCATCGGCGTTATCGCACCACCGCCAAATGTCTTACCCAGCGAGTCTGATCTCGCGTCTTGGGAAGCCGTACAAAGCTGGAGCCTCGGATGGGCGCTCGACGGAACACAGCTTGAAAACGCGCGCGACACTACGATTCGATTAAACCGATTGCCATTGGCCCTGCATCGACCGACCCTAGCCGAAGCCATGGAGTCCTACGGCCCGTTTGGCCGGCTAGTCGATATACTAGCAGTTCCGATTCCTTTGCCGACGACACTTCGCAATAACGACGAGGCAGGACGAATTCTACAAGCCAGCGTTCAGCCCTTGCGAGGTCGAACGATTCCGCTGGCTTCGATCATGCTAGAGCCTGTCAACGAATGGCGGTTACAACGAGAACGCTTTGCGCAAGTCTTGCAGTCGAGCGCCGCAAACATCGAGCCGTATGACCTCGGCCAAGCTCGCTTGCAGTTGATGCGAAGCATTGGTCACGGTGTTCGCGGTTGGTACTTCCGCTCGATGACGCCGCTCGATTCCGAGGCTAGAGTGAATATGCTACGAGCTGATAGCTTTCGCGCTTTGAATGCCGAACTTAGCCTCCTGGCGCCATGGATTCAAAGCGGCGAACCGGCCGCACCGATCGCCATCGATTTGACGACCGGATACGCCGGATACCGTATCACGATGCCTCGTTCGCAGCTGATCCTTTTGGCAAGACGTGGCGACTATGACCAACTCGTCACGCCCGCCGAGACCGTCGCCAACTTGCCGCTGGTTCTTGGACGTCAAGAGCAGACGACGCAAGCCTATCGCATCTCACGCGGCCGACTGGAGTCGCTTCCAACGCAACCGAGTCCCGAAGGTTGGCGACTTAGTATTCCAGATCCCGCGGCTGTCGAAATGATTGTTGTCACCGAGGACCCTCGAGCCATCGGCTATCTGCAAGCCAAGATCGCTGAGATAGCACCAACGGTTACTGAATCTCGTATGGAGATTGCCTCGCAGGCGTTGCAAGTCTCGGAAATGACGTTGGTTGCCGAACGCATTCCCGAACGTGACCCTGCTTGGCGTGATATTGCGACTGCGAAATCCCACCTTCGTTCGGCGACCCAGTTTCTCTCACGTGGAGATCTCTTACGTTGCCTGGCGAGCGCCGATGCGGCCACGTCGATTGCCGATCGAATCACTCGTCAATCATGGCTACGCGCTATCGTCCGCTTCCCGACACCCACCTCCAGTCCACTGACAGTATCGAAACTAAGCC
>JANPLJ010000280.1:0-8856 GCA_031426475.1 Pirellulaceae bacterium
TTGGAGTTGCGGGACAAGACTAATGCCCTCGAGATCGTCGCGTTTGGTAACGCCCGTAAGATCGACAAGCGTTGGATAGATGTCGAGTAGTTCTGCTGGCTGCTTGCAAAGCTGGCCGTGCTTTACGCCCGGACCGGCGAAGATAAGCGGAACACGTGTACCATTGTCCCAGAGCGTGTTCTTGCCTGTGATCGCCTTTTCGCCGAGATGCCATCCATGGTCTCCCCAAACGACGACGATGGTATTGTCAGCTTGGCCGGATTCTTCGAGTGCCGTCAACAACCGTCCGATCTGGGAATCGACGAAGCTGGTGCAAGCGAGATAGCTGCGAACGAGATTTCGCCATTGGCTATTTTCTTTGACCCATTTCAAGCGAGGCTCTGGCAATTCCCAATGGATGTACCACGAGAAACGCGGTGTATCATCGCGATCGTTTTCGAGAATCTTCGGAAGGACACTATCGTCGTCTGGATAGAGATCGAACCATTTTTGAGTCGCATAGCAAGGCACGTGCGGTAAGAAAAAACCTGCCGCGATGAAGAAGGGCTTGTCCTTGGGGGCGGACTTGATCTGCTCGACAGTCCATGTTGCGACTTGGTAATCACCTTTCTGCGTATCATCGTTGTCGGGTGGCCAAACTCCCCAGTCCATCAATGCATGGTTCCCCATTGGAGTCGCAGGGATCAGCTTCTCGGGAGGCTTTGAACCGACACCACCGTGAGGCGCAGTAATGTGGAACTCAGGAGTCGGGCGAGCTTCGTCATTGGAATCATTCTTCTTTCCTTTCGCCCTTCCCGCTCCTCCACCGCCACCTGTTCCACCATGATATATTTTCCCGGTCGCTGCGGTCAAATATCCATGATTCGCAAGGTGTTGTGGCAATGCCACGCGGTCCTTCCATTCCGGAAGAGTACGAAACCAAGGTGATAATCCGTAGATCCCGGTGGTCGTAGGTCGTAGACCAAGCATAAGACTGGTTCGGGAAGGATTGCAAAGCGGTGCATTGCAATGCGCGTTCAAGAACGACGTTCCGCGTTGAGCAAGTTTGTCCATATGTGGCGTCTTGGCCATCGGATGACCGCCCATGTGACCGATCCAGTTGTTCTGGTCATCGATCGCGATGAACAGGATATTTGGTCGGTCCGCCGCGATCATAGGAACGCTCAATACGATAGCGTACACAACTATAAGGAATAAAGTTTTGACACTTCTCGCCAATCGCCACCATCTGGTTCCCAGGCTCTTGCCTGGGAACCCCATGAATTGCAGGTTCTGCCTGCCGTCGCGTCGTTCGATTCGCGTCGACGCGGGAGGCGTAGCCCACTGCATTAGACATCTTTGTAATCTTGATTGGGGTAAAAACAGCCGGAGATCGAGGCTGCTGCCGAGAGGCACGTTGGTACTCTTGGCGATCGCTGTAAAGCGAGACGTGAAGCGAGAATCGATCGTTGATATGCGGTTCGAGAGCGGCTCCGCAGGAGCGTCGCCCTCCCGTTTGATTTGCCAGCAAATGGGGAAGTTGCGTACAGGGGTCGGGAGAGCCTCCAGGGCAGTGCATTCACGGGCCGAAGCCTGGGAACGAGCGTCTTCGAGGTGGTGTGCAGAGCGAAGCGTCAAAGTCTTCATTATTTGTTATCCGTAGAGTTATCGAAGCCAGGGGCACGAAGGCCGTTTCCTTGTTGGTTTCGCAAAGAATCACCGAGATCCTGCCGAGCTGTTTCCCCGAGCTTGCTCAGCTTGGAAACGACATCCGGGAATTGGCTTGCCACATTTTTTTGTTCACCTGGATCTTCGTCAAGGTTGAACAAGGAAAGTTCTAACTGTTCAATACGATAGCCATGTCGCGTTGCAATTCCTTCCACACCCGATTGAGTGATGGACGTCGGTGCGAGATTACCAAAATTCGACGGCTTACCACCTCGCCCTGGCTCTGCGGCAACTGTTATGTAAGGGTGGGGGAAATGAAGCTTCCAAGCTCCACGGGAAACTGCTTGCAGTGCAGTCCCGGAGTAGAAAAATAGAGCTTCGTGAAGCGAAGCGGTTTCTGATTCACCGAGCAATAGCGATCGGACGCTGATGCCATCCGTCTTGCGCGTTGGTAGTTTACCACCGACTATTTCGGTAAGCGTTGGCAGCCAATCGATTCCCATGAAGGGCTCGTTTGAGACATGTCCCGCAGGTATATGACCTGGCCAACGCACAAGACAAGGAACACGTACTCCGCCTTCGAACGTCGTCAGCTTCCCTTCTCGCAAAGGTTTTGCAGAACCAGCATGTTCGCCATACGAAAGGAACGGACCGTTGTCGGAGATGAAGATAACCATCGTGTACTCCTCTAACTTTAATCGCTTTAACGTCGCCATTACCTCGCCGACGGACCAATCGAGTTCCTCCATCACGTCGCCGTAGAGTCCCGCTTCACTGCGTCCCTTGAACTTCTCTGATGCAAAGATCGGAACGTGTGGCATAACATGCGGCATGTAGAGAAAGAACGATCGCGATGCATTGCGTTCGATAAAGTCTACCGCTCGCTCGGTGAAGCGACGCGTAAACTGCGATTGATCCGGATCGAGTTCAACTATCTTTTCACCGTCGTAAAGCGGAAGCGGCGGCATCTCGGCGGCGAGCGACGGATGGTATTTCGTATTGTCATTCGAATAGGGAATACCGAGCCACTCATCGAAGCCATGATGCGTCGGGTGGAACTTCAATCGAGTTCCCAAGTGCCATTTCCCCATTCCTGCAGTGGCATATCCTAGATCCTTCAACATCTCTGGCAACAGCCACTCTTCGTCGGACATCCCATCACGGCTGGTGTGATTGTAGGCTCCCTGCATGCCGATACGATTGGGATAGCAACCGGTAAGCAACGCAGCACGCGACGCCGTACAGACCGCTTGCGCAACATAAAAACGCGAGAAACGCGTTCCTTCAGCGGCGAGCTGATCGAGGTGAGGCGTCTTGAAACCTTGAGCTCCTTGCGTACCCATGTCTGCATAGCCCATGTCGTCTGCCACGATAAAAACCACATTGGGTTTCCGTTCGGCTTGCGACGCGGCAAGTGTTGGAGGAAATGCGCTAAACAAACAGACGAAGAGAAAAATTGGTAGACGAAGATGGCTCAGAGAACAATCGCGAGAAAATTCCATTCCATCAACCCAACTCCGTCCCAGGCAAAACGTCGGGGCGAGTGACGAAGGGTTGGTGAAGGCTCGAACGCCTCGAAAACGATGCCTACTCATTTCTTCGACTCTTTCTTGGCTTTTCCGTTGTTGTTCGCTTCTACATCCTTCACGGTATCGGTTGTGCGTGCCGACTCTCGTTCCCCTCCGTCCGGTAATTGGATGCGACTTACGACCATACGATTGAATCGGAGCATGGAAATCGTATGTCGAATGATGGTAGCCTGCAAGACTGTTGCGTATACTGGACGATTGTCGCCCAATGCTTACTCCAAATGGGCATCAAACGGCCAAACAATGTTATCATTGAGACGTTCATTTTTCTCCGGCACAAGGAACGAGCATGAATCGATGCAACTTTCGGATGAATGCGGCCCGACTACCGACCAGCGGTGTCAAAGGTCTATTGCTGAGAATCTTGACGCTTACAATTTCGTTCGCCGTGTATTGCAGGGTGTCGATAGGTGTCGAGACCGTATCCTATTTGCGCCAGATTAAGCCGCTCTTCACTGAAAAGTGCGTCTCGTGTCATGGTGCATTGCGGTCGGAAGCAGGTTTGCGATTGGATGCGATTCAGTTTATTCGTGCAGGCAGCGATTCGGGCAGCATCGTCGAACCCGAATCAACGAAACTATGTATGCTTCTCGAGCGAGTAACGAGCCGAGAGGCTGAGTATCGCATGCCTCCCGATGATGCGGGGACCGCGCTTTCAGAGGAACAAACGCGATTGCTTACCAGTTGGATCGAGGAACAACTTCCAGGTCCGGAACAGGAAGCGTTCCTAAGTTCCCCTCGCGAGCACTGGGCCTACCAAGGAATCTCGCGACCATCCGTTTCGGAAGCGTTTCGCGATTCGTGCGACAATCCGATCGACTGTTTTATCCGCGAGGCACAAGCTGCAAAGGGAGTTCGATCGCTGAATAGTTCGACGGACGCAACGTGGCTTCGACGTGTCACGTTTGATTTGAGTGGACTGCCTCCATCCGCGGATGACCTCCAATGCTTTGTCGAAGATCGAACTTCGAACAAACGGCAAAGAATCATCGATCGCCTATTGTCGCAGTCGACGTACGGCGAACGCTGGGGGCGGCACTGGATGGATATCTGGAGATACAGCGATTGGGACGGCTACAAGAATGAATTGCGAACTAGTCAGCGACACATTTGGCATTGGCGAGATTGGATTATCGAATCGCTCAACGCCAACAAACCGTACGACCAAATGATCGTTGAGATGCTCGCCGCTGACGAACTGGTCCCAGGGGACCAGGATGCGCTACGTGCTACTGGATTTCTCGCCCGCAATTTTCATAAAAGCAACCGCAATATTTGGCTAGATGCAACCGTTGAACATACTGCCAAAGCGTTTCTTGGATTGACGTTAAATTGCGCTAAGTGTCACGATCATAAATACGATCCGATCCCGCAAAACGCTTACTATCAATTTCGCGCGATATTTGAACCACACCGCATTCGTACCGATCAAATCGCGGGCGAATCGAATGTTGAAAAGGATGGTATTCCGCGAGCTTACGACGATGATCTCCAAGCAGCAACGTACTTGTACGTCCGAGGTAATGAGAAAAATCCGTTAAAAGATATGCCGATTCAGCCTTCCGTTCCCGATTTCTTTCAAATCCCTATCGAAATCAATCCGGTCGAACTTCCATTGGAAAGCTACTATCCTGAGCTTTCCGATTTGGTTCGTCAAAACATTCTCTCGGACAAAGAGAAGGCTGTGAAAAAAGCGTTTGCAAAACTGAGGACGAAGATTGATCAAGCGGAAAAATCCCATTCGAACGGCCTCGCCGATTTGCATTCAAAGCGGCTCGATGAATTCACGGACGATATCGATTTGATATCGTCAGAGTTGAAGCTTGCAATGGCCGATCAGGCATCAATGTTAGCACGTTTCGCTGCCGAGAATGCGAAGTACTCCTTTGCACGTCGTTTGGTTGATAACACGATGTTCACCGTGCAACCGATATTCAAGAGGGGAAGCACTGCGTCGAAGTGGACCGCACGAAATCAGCTCGCCAAGGAAGCTTCGTGTGCTGAATTCTGGCACAAACGCGCCCAGGCATCGCATGATCTACTTTTGAAGCAGCGTGAGTATCACACGGCAGAGTTGTCGTCGTCGAGTGCAATCGACGCGAGCAAACGCGACGCGTCCCTGAAGTCTGCAAAAGTGGCTCTCGAAAAGGCCCAGAAAAACTTTGATGCTCTTCCGTCTGAACCAGATGCAGACTCGATTGGCTATTCTCCAATTGGAACAGAATTTTCGCATCAAAGTTCGGGGCGACGTTTGGCGTTAGCTCGATGGATAGTAGATCCACGAAATCCCCTGACGGCGAGAGTTGCGATCAACCATATTTGGCTTCGACATTTCGGAACGCCATTAGTTGAGAATACATTCGACTTTGGAATGTCCTCGCCAAAGCCCGAGCTCGTTGATCTGTTGAATTGGCTAGCTTCCGAGCTGATAACAAGTGGCTGGGACATGAAACATCTCCACCGCCTCATTCTGTCATCGGATGCGTATGCAAGAGCTTCGGACGACAATGACCAAGGATTCTATCGGGAGAATTCCGTGCGCGACTCGGAGAACAAGACCTACTGGCGAGCAAACGTTCGTCGGTTGGATGCTGAGGAGATTCGCGACAGCATGCTGGCCGTATCGAACATGTTGGACGATAGGCTGTTCGGGGTGGATATCGATTTCGCAAATGGTGAGACCGTAATGCGACGAAGTCTGTATTTTCGTCACGCTTACGAAAAACAGATGCCGATGCTTGTTTTGTTCGATGCCGCCAGCCCCAATGAGTGCTACCGTCGCAAGCCAAGCCTTGTTCCCCAACAAGCGTTAGCACTTGCCAATAGCGGATTGGCACGTCGATTAGCGAATCAATTGGCGGAGAATTGTCGAGACGAGATCAATCGCGAATCTTCTAGTGGAACGTTGGGGGAAAGACAATTTGTCGATCGACTTTTCCAAACCACCATTTCGCGTTCACCTTCAGCCGAAGAATTAAAGATATGTATCACCTTTTTGGATTCTCAAACCGAGCTCTTGCATGATTCAGCTCGTTTGACTCGTTTTTCTAGTGAAGGCGACATTCTTGAAGATAAACGGACTCCCGCTGAACGCGCGAAGCAAAGTCTCGCGCTCGTCCTGTTTAACCACCATGACTTTGTCTCGATTCGATAAAGAGGATGTGCGATGGCTCATTGTTCGAATAGACGTTCAATTGATCGAAGGCAGCTACTCGCTCGAATGGGATTTGGCTTTGGCGGCGTGGCGCTGACCGCAATGCTTCATCGCGACCAAGCCAAAGCCTTCGAGGGCAAAATCGAGCACCCCATCGCTCGGGCCAAAAGCGTCATCTGGCTATTCATGATCGGCGGGGTGAGTCATATGGAATCATTCGACCCAAAACCCGCGCTCAACAAGTACGCGGGCAAGACGATTGCCGAAACGCCATTTGCCGATGTGTTGACGTCACCCTTCATGTCGAACGAGCGCGCCGTCGCATTCGATCCCAACAACGGCTTTGTGCGCACAGAGCTCTTTCCGATGCAAGTTGGTTTTAAGCAACATGGTCAAAGCGGACTGGAGATAAGCGATTGGTGGCCCCATTTGGCCCGTCAAGCAGATGATTTGTGTCTCGTTCGATCGATGTGGACGGAAGATAGCAACCATGGAGCCCAGCTTCAGTTTCATACCGGGCGTCATCGAATCGATGGCTTCTTCCCGTCCATTGGATCCTGGGTCCACTATGGTCTCGGAACGTTGAATGAGGACTTACCCCAGTTCGTCGTACTCGGAACACCGGTCGCCGATTGCTGCGGCGGTATGGAGGTTCATCGAGGCAATTATCTGGGGCCGCAGCATGATGGTGTGCCGCTGAAGATCGATCCGAACGATCCATTGCCATTTTCTCGCCCGCCCAGCGAAATCTTCCGCGAAGAACAGGCCGAGGAGTTTCGACTCTTACGCGAGCTTAATCAGCTGACGGCGACCGCATTCCCTAACGATGAAACGATCGAAGCACGCATCAAAGCATATGAACTCGCATTCCGTATGCAAACTGCCGTACCAGGAATTGTTGACTTCCGCGACGAAGACGAGAAGACTCTCGATGATTACGGAATCAATCAAAAAGAGACAGAGACTTTTGGTCGTCAGATGCTTGCAACGCGTCGGCTCGTCGAGAAAGGTGTACGCTTCGTCCAAGTCTATCACGGCAATAATGGAGGAGCGGGTCAATGGGATGCGCATGCCAATTTAAAGTCAAGTCATTCAAAGCTTTGCCATCAAGTGGATCAACCGATTGGGGCATTAATTGCCGATTTGAAACAACGTGGTCTGCTTGATGAAACATTGATCGTATGGGCGACCGAGTTTGGCCGGACACCTGGCTCTCAGAAATCGGATGGCCGCGATCATCATCCCTATGGCTTTAGCGTATGGATGGCCGGGGGCGGCTTGAAAGGCGGTGTAGCGCACGGAGCAACTGATGAGATTGGCTTTCATGCCGTGGAAGATCGCCATTATGTCACGGACATCCATGCTACGATACTGCATCAATTGGGAATCAATCCCCGATCACTGCAAATCCCTGGTCGCAAACGACTCGATCGCGACTTCGGGACGCCGATTGATCAGATTATTGCATAGCATCTGTCTATTGCTATTGCGCCGCAGATGCTCATGCAGTTCGCCCTAAGAGAATAATCACCACCAGCAATGTTAAGCTAGATCCAACGACGGAAATCCAAATTTTCGGCATTCGGCTGAGAGCCAACCGTTGTGACCAGCAATCAAGTACTCCGACGATGGCAGGCATGAACAACGCGATTCCGACTGCCCATGGATCGCATCCGTACAATACTGCCGATATCGCCACCAGTGATCCGGCCGCATAGACCTGCGACAGCAATGGTCGTGTTGCAAGTAAGTCCTTTCTCGAAGCAAGCAGCGCGAACGGAATCGTAATCGCAATCAGACTTAGCGACCACTCGCCCAACGACCCGTAACAGCTAAGTGCGCAGATTGCCAACGCCGTTTGATAGAGTACGAGCGTCCAAATTAACTGGCCATTGAAGAGGCGATCTTCTTCACGTACCCCTAACGGCCAAAACCAGGAATTCGCGATCCACGCCAGCACACCCATAGCCCACCAAACATGCTTTGTCGTCGCCATGTCGTCCCATCCGTCGCCACGAGGTAGGCTCGCATAGAGGACCATGACGACGAGGAAGGCCGCAAGTAACCATTTGCCAGTTGCTTTGCTTCCTCGGGTGGAAACACATGCAGCCAACGCCAATATCCAAAGCAAATAGTCCGCCTGCTGCCAGGTCTCGTCAAATCTCAGCGATTGGGATTGAAACGCGAGAACGATCAAAGATGCTAGCCACCACGCTAGGCCAACGAGAATCGGCCTCTTGAGTATCGTTTTCGAAATGTCGCGAGCATAGCGAACCCAAATCCACACGACGATCGAGCTGACCGCCAACGGAGCGACTAACGATTTGAATAGCAGTTCCGTCTCAAAACTCATCGTCATGGCCGTTCGCGATCAAGAACTAGTGCTTGATCCAACTTAGATTTTAGGATAGGTAGCCGAATTCTTAAGAATTTGGACGCAGCTCGAAAAGCGGTGTCTACGGCGCT
>JANPLJ010000281.1:0-6523 GCA_031426475.1 Pirellulaceae bacterium
CGCATCCTGGAGCAGCTCGATCCGAAAGTGGCGGATGCCGCGTTGAAGCAAGTTCGGTACAGCTTCGGCACCACTTTGCGCGACTCCGTTGTAGAGTGTGTTGCGGCATCCAATGTCGGCGTGCAAAACATGTTTGACGCCGATCCGATCCTCCAATTGAACGAGATGACGATCGCATGGCCGACCGCAATTCGATTTGTTGGTACCAGGTGACAATACCGTACAGAAAACGCAGTGCTCCATATGAAACATCGGAATATGCTGATGAATAACGACTTCAAGCCATGCTTTGGGAATGACATCGACTAACTCCATCAGCTGATCTCGATTGAGATCGTACGATGCAGTACACCGACTGAGCCCCTGCTCGACTAACCACTGAGCGGTGAGCGGATTCGTAACATTCAGCGAAAAGTCACCGACGATCGGAATCTGTCGCTCTCGTGCAAACCGAAGGGCAGCCAAATTCCTTACCAGCCAACCATCGGCTGGATGCTTGGCCATCGCCTGGAACAGTCCCATCTCGCCCGGCTTCTGAATTCGAAGACTGGCCAATGCGATCGTCGCTCCCGCGCGATGTGCCATTTCAACTGCATCGCGATACTGGCGAATATCGTGAAAATCAGCGTAGGTCTCTCGAATCCCTTCTGCCAAAATCATCTCCAGTTGAGTGAGCGATCGGCATAAAACATGAAGCGATGGAGATATCGTGTTCTCTCCAGCGTCTATAGCGGAACGCGTGCTGGCCAGCATCCGTTCGGTCACATTTTCCGGGGAACACGCAAACGACACTCGTCGACCATGGATTTCGGAAACCCGTTCAAGAATTTCGTGTCTCAGTTTTCCAAGTACGCTGAACGGAATCATCGGGCGTCCTTGGATATCGGCCGTCAGCGAGTGAAGAAAATAGGGCGAGCCACCGAGCCGGCCGATCTGCTCGCTGAGGGTCGCTTCATTGAGCGCATGTTTATTCGCAACCGCGAGCGGTTCAGAAGATTCGATTGCGATCGTATGAGCATCGAATCGTACGATCATTCTCAACGGCTGTCCCTCGACCGCAGTCACTTCGATATCGATGGGTCGACGATAATTTGGCGATTTTCCGGAGTAGGTCGCTTTCAGTTTTCGCGAAAGTTGTGGGTCGTCGGTTTGCCAGATCGCTTGTCCCGGCTGTACATGAGCATTCTTGAAAAGACCTCGCGCAAAGAGCCATTCGACACGTCCTTCGGCTGCATGTTCGACAGACCGTCCATCGACCAAGACTTCGTAGATACGACCGCCTAACTCTTCTCCTTTTGCGCGGTTTCCTTCCAAGACAATGCCGTCTCCCCTTGCAATGGGATAGTGCACGTCGACGAGAAGCTTTTCACCACGAAGCCCGACGACTTGTCCGACTCGAACTCCTCGCTTCGCGCTGCTCAGTCCTGGAACGAGTCGTTTGTGATTGCAACCTTCCAACCAGCCTGGCGAGAGGCCTCTCGAAAAGCTCATTTCCAGCCGACGTTGATCTTCTTCGGATAGCGGTTGATGCTTGCCTAGCAGTGCAGAATCGATCGCGTTGCGATATTGGCTGACCGTATTCGCTACATACTCGGGAGTCTTGAGACGCCCCTCGATCTTGAACGAGCACACGCCAGCCTCGATCAATTCAGGAATATGATCGATGCCGGACAAATCTTGGGGTGAAAGCAGATACTGGTTGTCGGCAAGCTCAACCCGTTTACCGTCCGAGTGAAGCGTATAGTTCAAGCGGCAAGCCTGGGCACATTGACCCCGATTCGCCGACCTACCTCCCAGTGACTCGCTCGTTAAACACTGACCGCTGTAAGCCACACACAAAGCTCCGTGTACGAAGCACTCCAGCGGCATCGTCGTGGACGCTGCGATTCGACGGATCTCTTTGATCGATAGTTCGCGAGCTAGTACAACTCGTTCGATACCTAACGACTCAATCGCTTGGATCGTCTCAGCAGAGACCATTGTCATCTGGGTACTGGCATGAATTGCGAGCGTCGGACACGTTTCTTTAATTAGCCTAGCCGCACCCAAGTCCTGCACGAGGACTGCGTCGACACCCGCGTCCGCTAGTCGACGTACATTCGACTCCAGCGAGGGAAGCTCGTCCGTGAAGACAAGCGTGTTAAGCGTCACATAGCCTCGAACGCTTCGACGGTGCAACGTCTCCATCAGACTCGAGAGATCTTCGAGCGAAAAATTGGCAGCCCGAGCGCGAGCGTTGAAACCGACTTGAAGGCCGAAATAAATGGCGTCGGCTCCGTTTTCAATCGCTGCTTTTGCACATTCCCAGTTTCCAGCCGGGGCCAGCAGCTCGGGCGCTAGCCTGGGGCCGGACGACATAGCTGTCATCAACGTACCTGTTTTCAAAGAATTGGTTTCACCGAATCGTTAGACAAAGTCTACCATCCCAACAACAGACTTGAAAACGGAAACTGGCCCTTTGGCGGTATCGTGCTGCATTTGAATCGCGAATAAGCACTTTGCCGGGGGCTACTCATCAGTCCCAACGGGACGGCGCTATGTTAGCCCAGGGTGGAGCGCAAAGGCGAAGCCTTGAAGCGTAACCCTGGGTCGCGATGGCGCGACGGATGTTGAGTCCCAACGGGACGGCCCTAGATTCGGCATCCTTCGTTAGGGCCGCCCCATTTGGGGCTATTGCGAGAGGTTGGATGGTTCCCAGGGTTGCGCTTTGCCGCGTTGCGGCTTCGCTCCACCCTGGGCTAACATAGGACCGTCCCGTTGGGACTGAGGAAATCCACGTCGTGCGCTCCAACGACAGCGAATTGCTTCAACAAAACCTGTGGGGTATAAAGACGCGCGTCACCCCACCGATTGTGCTTCACCACTCAAACAGGCTAGAGTTTCCGCAACGGTAGCCCCGCAAGGGAACTCTCGCGAGTTCCACTACGTTCAAAATCCTTGACTTGGTTTAAGATCGTTCCACCTTCCGATTTCCCGCCCCTGTATCCTGCCAAGAAACACTCATTCGGTATGAAATATCACTTTGCTGTCCTTGTCGTCCTGTTTCTCTTCGTCGATTTGCACGCGTCAGAAGTCGAACAACCTAAAACGCCTCCGAATGCTCTTAACGCTGGAGCTCCTTGGCCAGCAACCGATGGGTTGGGACGCGATCTACCCGTAACTGTCCAATCGGACGTCATCCGCAAAAATCGCTGCGTTGGGATGTTCTATTTTCTGACTCACGGAACAGACCGAAGCGAATTGCCACCGAATATCATGAATATCCTGGCTCAAGATCCTGATTGCCTCAGCAAACCTGAATCGAAGCTCTGGGGACAGTCGCGAGGCCCTTACTATTGGGCGGAGCCACTTTACGGCTACTACAACTCCAAAGATCCGTGGGTCATTCGCCGACACGCGAATTTGCTCGTCGATGCTGGCATCGACACCGTCATCTTCGACACAACGAATCGCATTACGTATCGCGATGTCTACATGCAGATTTGCGAAGTCTGGTCGCAAATTCGGCGCGAGGGAGGTCGAACGCCTCAGATTTGTTTTATGGTCAATACCAAAGCGGGCGAATCAGCAGCGGAACTTTTTAACGACCTTTACCGGCCTGGCAAATTCCAAGACCTGTGGTTCCTATGGAACGGAAAGCCACTTCTCATATGCGATCCCAAGCTCACGACACCGGAACTCGCGGCATTCTTCACACTTCGCAAGGCTCACTGGCCGTTCACCCTGGTAAACACCCAAAACGCTTGGCATTGGGAGGCCGCTTATCCGCAAGTCTATAGCTACGACGAGGATCCCAGCAATCCGGAACAAGTGAATGTTTCTGTCGCACAGAATCTACGACGAGGCGACGCAAAGGTTACGAATATGAGCGAGGGGAATGCACGCGGTCGTAGCTTTCATCGAAACACGGTTGCCTCCGAAGCTAACGCGGTAGACAAGGGCTACAATTTTGCCGAGCAATGGGAGCGAGCCATCGAACTCGATCCTCCTTTCGTAATGGTCACCGGTTGGAACGAATGGACGGCTGGCAAGTACAGTCGTCCGAACCAGCCGATCGTATTCGTCGATCAATACGACCAAGAATACAGCCGTGATATCGAACCGGTGAAAGGGCTTCATAACGACAATTATTACTATCAATTGATCGCCAATGTCCGCAAGTATAAAGGTCTAGCATCGATTCCGATCGCGACTTCCATGAAAACGATCGATGTCGCATCCGACGTCAAACAATGGAATGACGTTAGCCCCGAGTTTTCCGATCATGCCTTCGACGTGGATCATCGTGAATTCGGAAAAGGCGCGCTGCACTATCAGAACCAAAGCGGTCGCAACGATTTCGTAAGTGCAAAAGTGACGCACGATAGTATGAGCCTCTATTTCATGGCACAAACAACGAAACCTCTTACTTCGTCGAGCGATCCGAACTGGGCTTGGTTATTGATCGATGCTGATCGAAACGCGTCGACTGGCTGGGAGGGCTATGATTTCATTGTCAACCGCACGATCGAGCCCAACGTGACTTGGCTTGAACGCAACGCGGGAGGATGGAACTGGGAGAAAGTGGAAAAGCTCCCATACCATGTCGATGGCAACGTGGTCATGCTAGCCGTCGCGCGTAATGCGATGAAGATTCCAGCCTCCGACACATTCAGTTTCGATTTCAAGTGGATCGACAACTCGCAAAAACCAGGCGATATCCTCGATACGTACGTCAGCGGTGACGCAGCGCCCGACGGTCGATTTAGGTATCGATACCAAAGTCGTCCGTAGACGGCGAGGATTGACGAGATCTCGTACTATCATTCCAGGAATTGGCGAGCTCTGTCAAAATCTGGTAACTTGTGTTGCTACATCCCATCCATTTTCTTCAGGTGCTTCATGCGATATCCGCTCTTGCTTTCGACACTCTGCTTCTTTGTAACCCTTAGTGCATTCACATCCGTTCGAGCGGATGACAAGTCAAAGCTCGGTCCGATCTTTACCGAAGATTTCGAAAGTGGAATCGATCGCTGGGAGCTCGTCGATCCGAAGTCATGGGCTGTCGAAGAACACGGACAAGGGAAAAGCATAGCGATTATCCGCCGAGAAAGCGAATATGCTCCCAAGGTACGAAGTCCACTGCACATCGCGTTGGTCAAGGATATCAAAGCGTCGGATTTCGAGATGACGTTTAAGGTCAAGAGCACGAAGAACACCGGCAATCATCGTGATTGCTGCGTCTTCTTCAACTATCAAGACCCGACGCACTTCTACTACATTCACTTGGGTGCCAAACCAGACCCGGCCAGTGGGCAGATTTTCATCGTCAACGACGAACCACGACGACCACTCACGAAGAATGAGAAGCTCGTCCCATGGACCGAAGACTGGCATACTGTGAAATTGGTTCGAATCGCTTCCACGGGGAAAATTGCAATCTACTTCGACGATATGGAACAGCCGCACTTAGAAACCAACGACAAAACCTTTGGCGAAGGCCGCTTGGGCATCGGTTCGTTCGACGACATGGATGCATTCGACAGCATCGTCGTTACACCTCTTTGATGGGGATTTTGTCGTGTCTTTAGAATAGCAAATGTTCCGCATTCAATCCCGAAGGGATACCAAGACATTAGCCGGGGGTCGCCGCAAAGCGGCGCACCCCCCGTTACACAACGACGAGCGAACGACCCTGCAAGGGTCGAAGACGCTTCGATCCTTTCAGGATCGGAACCCCCTTCTCCCATTGTTTCCGGTGGTGTCGCTTCGCTCAACCATGGTGTCGCTTCGCTCAACCACCGGCTAATGTCTTAGAATCCCTTCGGGATGAAGAATTGCGCAAAACGAAAATCGAAGCGACGCCAAACTTTTGACAGCTACGGTCTCTATTTCCCGGTGAATCCCGGGCTTCATCGATCACACTTTTCGTTTACAAAAAATAGACAGCATGGCTGGCAAGAAAACTAAGTCTCCGACTAAGGCAAACGCTATCGTCGCACCGCCCATCGTCGCGAAAATATGATGTTCGCGGGTGTCGCTCCAGAAAACGGTTGCGAAACCGCAGACCAATACCAGCGTCGTCATGATGCAAGCGCCGCCAACTCCGACGAACGACCGATGGATGGCTTCGTCGTTGTCGCTACACGTTTTGAGTTCTTCGGTATATCGTGTCAAAAAATGGATCGTATCGTCGACGGCGATGCCGAGACAAATCGTGAAGGCAAGGACGCTGATCAGCTCCAATGGGCTTCCAAAAAAGTACATGCCAGCACCGGTGACGGCCAATGGGAAGAGATTCGGGACGACGGATATCAGTCCCAGTTTGATCGAACGATAGGCAATGGCAAGCGATGCAAATATGATGATCGCGGCCGACGATAGGCTGGTGAGCAAATCAATGATGATTTGGTACAAGTTTTTCCATCGCCATATCGCTGCTCCCGCCAATTCGGCCGTAAAACCAGGATGTTTTTCAACGATTTCCTGAAGCCGATCCGTCACTCTTTGGAAAACGGCACCATAGTGAGCAATTCCGATGTCT
>JANPLJ010000282.1:0-2547 GCA_031426475.1 Pirellulaceae bacterium
CTTCTTCCACCGTCTTGGCGACGGTGTTTAAATCCATAGCGGTTTGCACAGACTTCCTAGACCGTCCATACAAGATTCGAAGGAGGTGGACGTCCGTCGAATGACTAAATCAACAGCCACCTTGCACAAGTGCTCAACAGAAGCGATTCTTTAGATCGGCTGTAATGCACCCACTTTCCAAGCGTTCTCTCATGGCAAACTCCGACCCCCTATCGCGTCAACCGATCGACCTTGAGATCAAGGACGCGCAGCTTATTTTCAAAACCGTTTGGGAAGAGCTGGAAGAAGAAGTCGGTAGAACGAACTTGCGATTTCCAAAGGAAATCATCCTGCTCGGCGGTGCGCCGGGTGCTGGAAAAGGGACACAAACACGGTTCGTGATGCAAGCTCGTGGACTCACCTGTTCTCCGATTGTCGTCAGTGACCTCTTGGTTAGCCCAGAAGCCAAACGTATCAAAGACCAGGGCGGAATGGTCGGCGACAAAGAAGTGATCGGAATTCTTTTGCATCGAATGCTCGACGAAGAGCTTCGAGACGGAGTGGTTCTGGACGGTTTTCCACGCACTCGAGTGCAAGTGGAATGCTTGAAATTACTGGTTGATAAAATCAACGAGCTACATAGCGAATATAACAACACCAAGTACGCGATCAATTTTCGTCGTCCGACAATTCACGCCATGGTTCTATTCGTCACCGAAAGGACCAGTATCGCGAGACAGCTGTTGCGTGGTGATCAAATCGCCGAACATAACCGCGAAGTCGAAGAGACGGGTGTTGGGGTCCCAATGATGCTTCGAACGACGGACTTGAGCGAAGAAGCAGCCAGGAAACGCTATCGTGTGTTTAAAGAGCAAACGTGGGACGCCTTGAAGTCGCTGAAGGAGATCTACCACTATCACTTCATCAATGCAGAAGGCTCTATTTACGAAGTTGAAGAGAATATTCTTCGAGAACTGCAGTATCAGAGTTCACTTGAGCTACAACAACGTACTTTCGATCGTTTGCGATCGTTGCCATTAGCCAAAGATATCGTACTTCATGCTCGCCAGCAGCTCGTCAATCGCCTCGATAGCTATGAACTAGAACATCACGAGTTGTTTGAGCGCGTTGTCGATGCGATCCGTGAAAAATTTATGCCGATCATCGTCCGTCACGCTCTCTCGGGAAGAGCGCACGTGAATACGGAGGACAGTCTTTTTCGTCAACCACTCGCTCTATCGATGTTGATCGATATTTTCTCCGAACGAGGTTTTCACGCGGTCGTCGATAAACACATCCAGCCGATCCCGGAACGCATTGATTTGACAACAGGCGTAATCGAACTGCGCGAAAAAATTGTCTTTCGCGTCCAGATCAATTTCAAAGGCTCCGAAATTCGTCGCGGCTAGCGTTGGATTATTCATAGCCTTGAAAAATCTTCGCCTAAACACCTACGACGCGCCGAGCTGCGTCGTATTGCGAAAAAAATAGACTGTCGTAGCTACATTCGCCAGAATGTGGCAGCAACGCGAGGCGATTCATCACGTTCTGGCGAACGTAGCTACGGGTTATGAATAATCCAGGCTAATCGACTCATCCATGACCATGATTCCTCAGTCGCCGCCGCCTTCGTCTTGATTCATGGCGGTCAGGATCAGCTTTACTTCGGCGGCTTCATGGGTCTTGAGAGCGAGGTCGAATTCGACGAATTGATCGGCCAGTTGCATCAGTTCGTCGATTGAACCTTTGTGTCTTGAAGCTGCCCGGTCAGCCAGATCGCGTGCCGCCACGAATAGCTTCGTGTGCTCGTCGCGAAGCAGTCCCGTGCGAACGTGCAAATGAGGAGTCGACTCGATGATATCCTCGATGTAACCATACGCTTCTTCCAACGAAAAATGTAGGGCGAGCTGGTCGCACAGACTGAGGAGCTTATCGGCAAATGCACAACCGTGATTCGGGAGCGATTGGCGATGATCGGTCAAGTTTCGGAGACTGCTTAGCAACTCTTGAAGCTGCAGATGATCGTCCTTGATCTCCTGAAAGAAAGCAGCATTGACCGTGAATTTTTTTAATAGATTAGATTGGAGCATGACGTTTTTCCTTTTTCAAAGCATAGCCGTACCATCCTGTCGCCTCACCAACTCTAGCATAACGATTTGTGATCGCATAAAATACGGACGAAGTGCGACATTTTTAGAGTCGGCTGCCAAGGGAAAGGAAAGCCCCAGCGAAACATTGAACGGCTCCCATCGCTCGTCGTAGCATCGCTCGGTCGGAGCGTGGCTTCTCGATTGACTTGCGACTTCCCACTGCCGAACGAGCCCTTAGACATCCAACGAGAGTGGCGTCACAATCGGAAGGACGACGCTCCTGCGGAGTCACGTATGGACCTCAAGCGATTTGCAACGTCCAGCTCGGCAGGAGCCTCGCTCGCCCGCATCGCCCGGCGATTCATCAATGGCACCATCATTCATAGATATAACCACGCGTTGCTACTGAACTTTGTCCAAGTAGCGATTGAAGACAGGCTCGATTAACTCCTGGCGACCGCTGACGTTCTTGGCGGAT
>JANPLJ010000283.1:0-1216 GCA_031426475.1 Pirellulaceae bacterium
ACCACGAAGACGTACACCCGATCGATAGTCTGGTCGGTCATGTATTCGAGAAGCAAGGCAACGCGCTTGGCGTAGATCGACTTGCCCAGCGAATTCAAGCTAGCTACGAAGCGTTGCGATTTGAAGCGACCGATCAAACGATATTCCAGACGGCTTCGCCGGCGAGTCAGCAAGTTGCACCGACGGTATATCAACCTCGCGGTCGTTTTTGGCCGCGTTCGATTCTGGCGATGGCCGCTTCAATCGCGATTCTAATGGCATTCGCGATCGGAAGATGGGAGGCGTCAGCGCATGCTAGTGCTGCGAGCTTGGTTCGAGCGGCTCGCTCGGTGCATTCCCTGGCGGTGGAACGATGCTATGTCGTTACTTTGGAGAATGCTTTTGAGGCGAACGAAAAGAGTTTCTTTCCGTTCTTGAGGGATGTCCGGATCTGGACGAGCGGCAATCGCTTTTGGGTAGAAGCCCAACGAAATGATCGTCATTTGGTGTGGGGAAGAAACGCCGAAGGCGCTGTCTGGATGACATTGGGAGACCGACGTGCATTGCAAATCGAGGCCGACGAAATTGGCCCTCCGCTTCAGCATTTATGTGATCTTTACAACTTGGAGCTCGAATCGCTTTTAGCGAGCTTTCAGGATCGGTGGTCGTTGACGCACCAATCGAGTACCGAACTGACGCATACGATTACTGCGAGACCCAATCGAAACTCCAATCGTATTACGGAAGCGGTGCTCGAAGTCGATCGAGAAACGAAGGCCATTCGACAGTTGACTCTTCAGAAAAATGTTGATAGTCAATGGAAATCACGTGTCGTCTTTACGCTCGTTGACTCTCGTACCCTGGATGAGTCAAAGTACGAACCCGCAGGGCATCTTGCAAAATCTCATCAGGTCTTCACCCGAGAACACTTTGCCGAAAAACGCATCGATTCATTGCGAGCCTGGTTCGGTTCGGGTGCCGATCGATGGATCAAAGCGAGTGATGATGAAGAACACAAAATGAACCGGTGATAATCACCCAAGCGTCTCAAAAATATCGAGGAAAATGAATCTATGAAAATACGCATTGTATTGTTGGTCGCTGCAGCGATCGTTGTCACAGGGTTTGCCGTTCATGCCCAAACCAAAGAGACTCGTACCAGCAAGATGGGTAAACGAGCCGAACAGTTCGCGCAGAAATTTAAGGATCTTGACAAGAACGGAGACCAAAAGCTTGT
>JANPLJ010000284.1:0-2603 GCA_031426475.1 Pirellulaceae bacterium
ACCGTCGCCTTGTCCGTTTCGAGCTCCATTAGGCCTTGGTCTTTTTGTACCATTTCTCCTTCGCTTACAAAAATCTCCAAGACATCGGCCGAGTCGATGCCATCACCAAGCGAAGGAAGTTTTATTTCGGTTGCCATAACAGTTACTTGAGAGAAAAACGAAGTGGTAAGCGGGGGATACGAAGTCAGTCAGCTCTAAACCGACAAGGGGTTTGGCTTATTCGGATCGAAGCCAAGCTCTTGCATCGCTTGCTTGATTTCTTCGACACGCACGACGCGAGCCGTCGACAGTCGATAGAGCGTAGCAATTACAATCGACGCCGCGTCGACTTCGAAATGTCGTCGAAGATTCTCACGAGATTCGCTTCTGCCGAGTCCATCGGTTCCAAGCACAAAATAGTCGCCGGGAATGTATCGAATCAACTGCTCACCTAAAGCTCGAACGTTGTCGCTGGCCGAGATAAACGGACCTTGGACACCGGTTAGCACCTTTTCGATGTAGCTTTGACGTGGGGCTTCATCTGGATGAAGCATGTTCCATCGTTCGCAATCGTGAGCGTCGCGACGCAGTTGGTTGTAGCTGGTAACGCTCCATACATCCGACGCGATGTTGTATTTCTCAGCAAGAATCTTCTGCGCATCTAAAGCACATCGAAGGATTGCACCCGAACCGAACGACTGGACGCGAGCGCGAGCGTTGTCGACTTCTTGGCTCTTGAATCGATACATCCCGCGAATGATGCCTTCTTCGACACCTTCTGCCATCGCTGGCATTTCATAGTCTTCATTGTGGACCGTGATGTAATAGATAGCCGTTTCGCCCTCTTGGTAGAGCTTTTTCATTCCATCGAGCACGATGACCGCTGTTTCATAGGCAAAAGCCGGGTCGTAGGCTCGAACTGTCGGGAAAGCGATCGCATTCATGTGGCTGTGGCCATCTTGATGCTGAAGGCCTTCGCCGTTGAGCGTCGTTCGACCAGCTGTACCACCGATCAAGAAGCCTTTGGCTCGCATGTCGGCCGCTGCCCAAATCGAATCGCCGACGCGTTGGAAACCGAACATCGAGTAGTAGATGTAAAACGGAATCATGTTGATCCCATGGCAGGAATACGCAGTGCCGGCAGCATTAAAGCTGCTCATCGAGCCGGCTTCGGTGATTCCTTCTTCGAGAATCTGACCGTCTTTGGCTTCTTTGTAGTACATGAACTGGTCGGAATCGACTGGATCATACAACTGTCCTGCATGAGCATAAATTCCGATCTCGCGGAACAAGCCTTCCATCCCAAACGTCCGAGACTCATCCGGAACGATCGGCACAATGTTGCGTCCGATCTTCTTATCCTTTACCAAACGTCCCATCAGTCGAACGAATCCGGCTGTGGTGCTCAACGTCTTATTCTCGAGTTGAGTCGCAATAAACTGCCGATAGTCTTGTAGGGACGGCATCTCCTGCAGCGGATGCTCCATCGGGCGACTTGGCACTGGGCCACCGAGGGCAGCGCGGCGTTCGGCCAAGTACTGCATCTCGACGCTCGAAGCCGGTGGCTTGTAGAACGGTGCCTTACCGACTTCTTCGTCGCTGATCGGGATACCGAATCGCGAGCGAAATTCCAGCAATTCCTTTTCGTTCATCTTCTTGGTGTTGTGAGCGACGTTGCGACCTTCGCCCGCTTCGCCGAGTCCATAACCTTTGATCGTCTTCGCCAAGATTACGGTCGGTTGTCCGGTGTGCTCGACAGCCGCTTTGTATGCCGCGTAGACCTTCTCGGGATCATGGCCTCCGCGTCGCATCTTCAGCAGTTTCTCGTCCGAGTAATTCGAGACCAACGACAATAGCTCGGGATACTTCGAGAAAAAGTGATCGCGAATATAAGCACCTGGCATGCCGGCATATTTTTGGTACTGTCCATCGACGACTTCCGTCATGCGTTGGGCAAGCAACCCCGATTCATCATGCTCAAGAAGCGGATCCCAGTCGCCGCCCCAAACGACCTTGATGACATTCCAACCCGCGCCTCGGAAGACCGCTTCTAGTTCTTGGATGATCTTGCCGTTACCTCGAACAGGACCGTCGAGTCGCTGTAGGTTGCAGTTGATGACGAAGATCAAATTGTCGAGTTTCTCACGCGAAGCCAACGTGATCGCACCAAGCGTTTCTGGCTCGTCGCACTCGCCGTCTCCCAAAAAGGCCCAGACTTTTCGGCCTGTCGTATCCTTGAGTCCGCGATCGTTCAGATACTCGTTGAATCGAGCTTGATAGATCGCCATGATCGGACCAAGTCCCATTGAGACCGTCGGATACTCCCAAAAATCTGGCATCAGCCATGGATGAGGGTAGCTCGAGAGGCCGCCGCCTGGGGCAAGTTCGCGTCGGAAGTTTTCGAGCTTCTCCTCGGATAGTCGACCTTCAAGGAAGGCTCGACTGTACATCCCAGGCGATGCGTGTCCCTGAAAGTAAATGATGTCGCCTGAATAGCCATCCTCGCCTCGACCGCGAAAGAAATGGTTGAAGCCAACTTCGTAAAGCGTTGCACTGCTTGCGAATGTACTGATGTGCCCGCCGATCCCATCGGATCGCTTGTTGCCTCGAACGACCATCGCCAT
>JANPLJ010000285.1:0-2202 GCA_031426475.1 Pirellulaceae bacterium
AGTCGGTATGAGTCGTGTTTAGCCTCGTGGGAAAGCGTTCGTGACAAAGGTCAATCGCAAGCAATCAATTTTGGTCTAGCGAGAACGAGCGGTGAGATCATGGCATATCTCAACTCGGATGATACGCTTGTGCCTGGAAGTCTTGCCTACGTTGCCAAATTTTTCCAAGATCATCCGAAGGTTGACGTTGTCTACGGAAACAGACTGTTGATTGATGAACAGGATCAAGTCATCAACCATTGGGTTTTACCAGCTCACGATCGCGAGACACTGCGTTGGGCAGATTACATCCCTCAGGAAACGATGTTTTGGAGACGTCGGGCTTGGGACAAAGTCGGTGGGTGTATCGATGAATCATTTCAATTCGCCATGGACTGGGACCTGATCCTTCGATTCCAGGCAGCAGGGTTGGTATTCCAGCACCTGCCACGATTCCTTGGTGCGTTCCGCATCACGGAAAGTCAGAAAACAAGTCAGTTGATCAATACATTTGGCCATAGGGAGATGAACCGACTGAGAGAGCGAGAACTAGGGTTTTGTCCAAGTGATCGCGAGGTCAGTCGCCACGTAAAGCCATATATCCGTCGACAACGTTACACCGAAAAAGTGTATCAAATTTCTGAGTCGATTTCGAAAATGGTGTCGCCATACCGTGAATGGAAAATCGAGGAGTCGCCACCTATTTTCGCAGATGTATATCAAAGTTCTGCGGCTGCATAAGAAAGCAAGTTCAAATGGATACGATTTGCAAGACACCGACGCGAGATCGGAATGGTTCTGAGTTCGTTGCCGATGTGTTGTCGATCATAAAGACAGCACCACGCAGTGTTTTTGAGACGTCAGGTATATCCTGGCTCGAGCCAGTCCAGATTGCTGCTTCCACGATTGCGAGGGCTGCAACCAATCCTGCTACGATCACCAAGGTCTTAGAGATCTTGGATTGCTTGACCGAGGACGATTACCTTTGTTACCTTCGTCGCTACTATCGCGAAGGATTGGAAAAATTTGAATCTGATTGGAATTATGCGGATTTGTTGACGTTCCTATATGCTTCCGCGAAGTTAATTGCGCCACGAAACTACCTCGAGATTGGGGTTCGCCGCGGTCGAAGTCTGGCTGTGATCGCTGCGACATGTCCAAGCTGCGAGATTTATGGCTTCGACATGTGGATGGCCGACTATGCGGGAATGCCAAATCCTGGACCCGATTTTGTAGCGGAAGAACTTCGAGAGATTGGATTTGGTGGTTCTCTGAATCTTATCTCCGGTAACTCTCACGAGACAGTCCCTGGTTTTTTTGCTGATCAGCCGGAACTGACTTTTGATTTAATCAACGTCGACGGAGATCATTCCGAAAGCGGCGCGCAAGCTGATTTGGAAACGGTGCTGCCAAGGTTGCGTGTTGGTGGAGCAATCATTCTTGATGATATCGTCCATCCTCAACATCCTTACCTAGAAGATGTATGGGATAAATTGATTGGAAGCGATTCGAATTTCTCTTCCACGAAGTATCGTGAGCTCGGTTATGGGGTCGCCTTAGCCATCAGAAAACGCTAGCTATGAATCGTCCGACCGTTTTAGTGACAGGTGCCGGGGGGTTTCTTGGACATGCAATTTCCCAATCGCTGTTTAAGCACGGACATCGCGTTGTCGCGTGCGTCAGTCCTCGAGTAAACCAGTCGCGAATTGTCGCGACTAGAATTTGTCGTGTTCTGTTTCCCGATGCTGATTTTCGCCGAGTGATCGCGGACGAAAAACCAGGTTGGTTGATACATTGTGCTGGTTCTGCAAGCGTTGCTGCCTCGGTTCAGAATCCGACACACGATTGGCGAGCGAACGTTGCTGCTACCGCTAGCATCTACAGTCAACTGGCCCGACACTCTCCTGAAACGCGTGTTGTCTTCTTGAGCAGCGCTGCTGTCTATGGCCAACCTGATGGCCCAACGAATGCTGCTTTTCCCAAGTCTTAACCGCGTTAAGTCCCAAGCCTCACGAACCTTTGCCAATTCCAAGTCCGGATTCTTATTGCGGCTGGCCAGAAAGTCTCGCTTGCATGCTAACAACGATTTTGTGAACACGAACGGGACTTGGGCCAACGCCATCCGCAGCCAATACTCGTAGTGTGGCCAATAAAGCATCGATTCGTCGAAGTTGCCGATTTTTTCAACTCGAGCAAGTTCGGCAACTCGCCCAGCGAAAACGG
>JANPLJ010000286.1:0-2877 GCA_031426475.1 Pirellulaceae bacterium
CACGCAATTGATCGCGATCATGCCGCTTCAGATGGCGCTCATGACGATACAGGGGAGCATTCCGAGACTCTATGCGCAAGGTCGAATCCAAGACCTGGAAAAGAATTATCGAACGGTGATAACGATGGCGGCAGTTCCCGCATTTATCGGGATTTTTATTTGCGCAGTCTTTCCCGTCCAAGTCCTGACGCTTATCTTCGGTGAAAAATTCAGTGCAGCCTCGACAATCATCATTCCTCTCTTTGTGGGACTTGCCGCCCTGCTGTTCTTTGGTAGCCCTGCAGATGTTCTCGCGATCACTGGAAATCACCGACTTGTTTTAACGGTCAATATTTTTTCAGCGATCGCGTTGATTGTCGGTGGTATGATCGGTGCTTATTTCGCGGGAGCAATTGGACTTGCCATCGGTTCTTCCATCGCGGCGGTAATCCAGAATGGAATGTTATGGTGGATCGCCAAGAAGAAACTCGGCATTTGGACGCATCTCAAGTTGATAGGGTGGTCAGGATAACACCGGATATTGGGAGTTAAAATGCGATGACTGATAGGTGATTGATAAGAGACAAAGATGAATACGGTTACAATTCAACGGTTATGGTGGCTTCATCCGGCATGGCTTTTTGCCTTGATTATCGGAAGCACCATGGCGTTAGCGATCTCACAATCCGATCAAAACTATCTGCTCTATAACACCCCCAAGTATTTGAATTCATTCCATGGCCTTCTAGCCTTTGGTTCCATCGCCGCTTTTGGAATCGGTTGCCAGTTTGCGTTGGTTTCGGGGCGGATCCCCAGCCCCATCGAGAAGGAATCGATACCATGGCTTAGCCTGTGCGCCTATTCACTTTGTGGTTTGACGTTGTTTGGCTATGCGATTTGGTTAGCGGTTGCAATCAAGAATGGATTTTCGTTAGCATTGCTGCGTGAAGTCATGCTTGGCGACGATCCCAAGATCGCGTTCGTGCTTTCGACGGAATACTTTACGAACATACCAGGTGTTACGACGGCAACGCAGTTCGCAATAGCCGCAGTGCCGCTTGGGGCATGGCTCTTCTCGCAGGGCAAACGCTATATCATTATTCCGGTCGTCGCACTTCTCGCGATCAGCCTGATGCGATCACTTACGCTTAACGAACGCTTAGCGTTTATCGAATTGATGGTGCCCGCGGGTATCATCGCGATTCGCCAGTTCATGTTCAATCGACCGATCCCATGGATCGCTGTTGCCGGTATGAGGATAGCGCCCTTTCTAGGAGTGTTTGTACTGATCTTCTTTTTTGGAGCTGCGGAATACTTTCGATCGTGGAAGCAATACCAGAACGACTTTGATTCGCTTGCCGAGTTTACTGTTTGGCGCCTGTCAGGTTACTACACAACGGCGCATAACAATGGAGCGATGGCACTCGAGACGTCCCTCGATTACCACTTGCCCTTCTATACGTTTCAAAGCCTTTGGTTATTCCCTGGCGTCTCCGAACTCCCTATCGGCTTTCAAAACCTTGTGGGAGTCGAGGCGGTCGCCCAGAAGGAATATATGCTTGAACGATTCGGGACGATTGAACTCAACAATGAAGGCGGTCTATTCGCGCCAGCTGTCGATTTCGGTGTATTGGGATTTCTCGTCTTTTGGTTTGTGGCCGGTTTTCTGTCCGGAAGACTCTACCGTAGTTTCAAGATCGGTGCGATTGCGGGAATCACGCTCTACCCGGTGTTTTTCCTTGGGATACTCGAAGTACCTCGCTTTCTCTATCTTTCAAATACGCGATCCTTCCCCGCGATCGTCGCCATCATCATCATCATTTGCTCGGTGAATCGCATGTCGCGAGTGGCGATGTGGAAACGGCTCCAAATGAACAAGGACATCGCGTAGGCTATCGAATCGTTGCACAAGTAAGTCTTTTACTTCATGGCCGATCCGGTGCCCATCTTCGACGCTCAGCATTGCATCCACCTGGATATGAATATCGGCAAGATGTTCGATGCCGGTCTTACGCACTCGCAATTTTTCAACCGCGCGCACTCCTGGAACGACTTCAGCTGCCCGGCGAATTTCCTCAACCCATTCCTTATCGGCTTGCAAATCAAGAAGCTCACTAGTGCTACTGCGAAACAGTTTGGCACCCGACCACAAAATTACCAGCACGACGGCCATGGCGGCAAGTTCGTCAGCCCAAATGAAGTTGGGCCCTCCCAGGCGTACCACCAAAAGCCCGACGAGAACTGCACCCGAACAGAGGGCATCGCTGCGATGATCGACAGCGCTCGCCATGATTGCCGATGAACCGGTGCTTATCCCAACACGTCGTTTGTAACGATAAAGCCATTCTTTAATCAATACATTAGAGCTGGCAATCCAGAGCGTCCAGACGGGTGGAATCTCATGGGGCAACGTCCAACGATGGATCGCTTCCCAGCCGATATACAGAGCCGACAGGATAATCACGAGCGCGACGTGAGACGCAGCAATCGCTTCTGCCTTGGTGTGTCCGTAAGGATGTTCGTCATCGGGTGGTCGCTGAGCAAACCAAAGCGCAAAAACGACGACGACGGACGTAAGCGAGTCTCCCAACGAATTGACCGCATCGGAAATCAAAGCGAACGAACTCCCGACAATCCCACCGACCAGTTTCGCCAGCCCAAGGACCAGGTTGACCACCAGTCCGAGCAAAGCTGCTCGCGATGCACTTCGATAGAGCGGTATCGCCGTTGGATTATCGTGCAATATGGTTGCCTATTACATTCCGCTAACGTTTACTACGATTGATTACAGAAGCAGTCTATCGAATCGCGTTCAACCCAGAAAATCATATCGTGACACGCGATTCTCTTACTCAAGCTCGATCTCAACTTCGTGATTTTGATGATCGTTGACGAGTG
>JANPLJ010000287.1:0-3293 GCA_031426475.1 Pirellulaceae bacterium
CACCAATCACCAATCACCAATCACCAATCCCCCGTCACCGATCACCAATCACCAATCCCCCGTCACCGATCACCGATCACCGATCACCCATCCCACTCCTCAAGGCATCGGCTCGATACTAGCCCACATGCTGCCTTTCGACCGCCCGTGCGCAGAATGGGGGTCGCTGCCGTATGCGTGAATTTGATCGCGTTTGAGCTCGGCATGCTCTTTGGTCGTGGTAAGACAGATCGCTCGGCCCGTTGTGTCGACCTCTTCCGCGATCTTGAGCCCCTGTGTTTCGGCCATTCGAAATAACTCTTTCATCATACGAACGACGTAGTCGACCGTATGATGTTGGTCATCCCAGAGAATAACGTTGTAACGCGGCTGTTGTTTTGGCTTGGGGCGAGCTGATTTGGACTGCTGCTCTTTGACTGGCACTTCAACGGTGGCTGTTGATGATTCCGACATCGTGATATCTTCCTTTTTCCGAAAACCCTGCCCACATCGGCGGGCGGTATCAATCGTTGTATATTGTAAGGTGATACCCACCCTACTTGGCAAGCAGAATTTGAAAAATCGTTAGGACCCTCCATGGCAGATTTTGATGCAATAGACCGTCACCTTCAGGATAACCGGCAAAGTCACCTGGCTCAGCTCTTCGATTTGCTTCGGATCCCGAGCATTAGTGCCGATCCAACCATGAAGAGTTCGATGACCGAAGCGGCCAATTGGGTAGCGAGCCGATTTCGTTCGATTGGCCTTTCGGTCGAACTGATCACCGGGGACGGCCCGCCTTTGGTTTACGCATCCAGCCCACCAGTGCCAGGGGCTCCGGTAGTCTTGGTCTACGGCCATTACGACGTCCAGCCCTGCGATCCGCTAAATCTCTGGACAACGCCCCCCTTTGAGCCCGAGGTTCGCTCGGGGAATATCTACGCCCGTGGCTCGACAGACGACAAAGGGCAAATGCTGACCCACGTTCAAAGCGTCGCCGCTTGGGCCGCAACTGGCCAAAAGTTGCCGCTCCAAGTGAAGTTCCTGATCGAAGGCGAAGAGGAGAACGGAAGTGCCGTCCTGGAACACACCTTACCAACACTTCATGAAAAGCTAGCATGCGATGTCATCGTCATCAGCGATTCATCTCAGTATGGCCCGGGCCAGCCTGCAATTACCTATGGACTTCGTGGGCTCGCCTATTTCGAATTGCGAGTCCAAGGCCCCAAAGCCGACCTGCATTCGGGCAGCTTCGGCGGTGCCGTCACCAACCCTGCTCTCGCGTTGGCCAGGATTTTGACCGAGATTAAAACGCCGGACGGCCGGATTCAGCTGCCTGGTTTCTATGATTCGGTAAAGCCGCTTGCGGCAAGCGAACGAGCAATGTGGGCTGGCCTTGGATTTTCCGACGACCAGTTTAAGAAGCAATTGGGCGTACCAGCTTTGACGGGCGAAGAAGGCTTCACCACGCTGGAGCGTCGATGGGCACGACCGACATTCGATGTCCATGGACTCATGGGCGGTTATCAGGGAGAAGGCGGAAAAACGATTATCCCCGCCTGGGCCGGAGCAAAAATCAGCTTCCGTCTTGTTCCCGACCAAACGCCGAAGTCCGTCGGTGAACAGCTTCGAGCGTTCATCTCCACCCATACTCCACCCGGTGTTACAGTCGAAGTGATCGATCTGCACGGCGGTGAAGGGGTCGTTGTCGACCCGAATTCACGATTCATGAAAGGTGCATGCCAAGCGGTCGAGGAAGGCTTCGGCAAATCCCCCGTCTTGATTCGCGAAGGTGGTTCGATTCCGATCGTAGCGCAAATGGTCCAGGCCCTCCATTGCGATGTCCTGCTGATGGGCTGGGGACTCGACGACGACGGGGCGCACAGCCCCAATGAAAAATTCTGCCTCGAAGACTACTATCGTGGCATCCGAGCCAGCACCCGCCTCTGGCATCACCTAGCGTAGTGAATTCAGTTTTCAGTTTTCAAATCCTAAATCCTAAATCCTAAATCTCAAATTTTAAATTTTAAATGCTTGACCGTAAGTACCTATTCGACAATGTCGCCGCCGTCAAAGAAAACTGCCTCCGTCGCGGAGCAAACGCTGATATCGATCTGCTCGTAAAGCTCGAGCACGAGCGTCGCGTTAAACTTCAACACGCACAGGAGCTCAATCGTCAAGCCAACGAAACGAGCAAGGTGATCGGTAAAGCCGCGTCGGCCGAGGAACGCGAACGACTCAAGGAGCAGGGACGGTTGCTTCGAGAACAAAAGGATGCAGCCCAAACGCAGCACGATGAACTCGACGGCCAGATTCGCGAAATCGAAGTCCGCATCCCGAACTTAACGCATCCGTCGGCACCGATCGGAAGTGACGATGCTGCGAACCTCGAGATTGCTCGCGGCAAGACTCCGATCCCGAAGTTCGACTTCAAAGCAAAGGACCATGTCGAACTTGGCAAGGCGCTCGACTTGATCGATTTCGAAGCTGGAGCGCGTGTGAGCGGTGCTGGCTTTTATTTCCTCAAGAACGAAGCTGTCCTCTTGGAGCTTGCACTGCAACAGTTCGCCTTGCAAACCCTCATTCCACGTGGGTTCGTTCCGGTGATGACCCCAGATGTCGCGAGCACGTCAATCCTTCAAGGAATCGGATTTATTCCGCGCGGTCCCGAAACACAAATCTATAGCATCGAGAACACGGAACTGAATCTTGTAGCAACCGCCGAGATCACTCTCGGTGGAATGTATGCCGATCAGACTTTCGATGCCGAGCAATTGCCACTTAAACTCGTCGGAATCAGCCATTGCTTCCGTACGGAAGCGGGAGCGGCAGGCCGAGCATCAAAGGGACTTTATCGCGTCCATCAGTTCACGAAGATCGAAATGTTTGCATTCACGCTGCCCGATCAGAGCAGTGAAATCCATGAAGAGCTGCGCCAGATCGAATGCGATCTCTTTGATGCTATGGAGATCCCTTATCGCGTTGTCGATACGGCGACCGGTGACCTCGGGGGCCCCGCCTATCGCAAATACGATCTGGAAGCTTGGATGCCAGGTCGCGGTACCGAAGGCGAATGGGGAGAGGTCACGAGTACGTCGAACTGCACCGACTATCAAGCGCGACGGTTGAACATTCGGTATCGCAACAAGAATGAAAAAGGGACGCACCTCACCCATACTTTGAATGGTACAGCGATCGCCATCAGCCGAGCGATCATCGCGATCCTCGAGAATCATCAACAAGCGGACGGAAGCGTGCGTATACCCAAAGCATTGCAACCGTACGTTGGCAAATCGTTGATTCCAGCTCGCATG
>JANPLJ010000288.1:0-3746 GCA_031426475.1 Pirellulaceae bacterium
AGCCAAGCCCGCGTTGATGAGTGACCGTGTTCCCCAGCCTACGAAAAATTGAGTTTGATCTGTCATTTTGATTTGATCCGTAGCGTTACTTTCACTCGCTGGAGCTATTCGTCGCTAGTGCGCAAATTTTGGGGAAACGCAATGTGATCATTGCGATCCTCGAATCTCTGAATCGACTTCGTCATTTTACCAAGGTTAGCAGCATCACGACAGTCGACTTCGCCATGACGCTATGCCGAGTTTTGGCTTCCATGTGAATCCAGATTCCTGGTTTTCCATCGACAGTTTCATCGGCAACGGTCAACGATGCTTCGCCTTTGATGATTTGGATAATTGCAGGGAATGGAGCCACATGCTCCGAGAGTCCCGCTCCTTCGGCAAAAGCAAACAGCACGACTTTCGTCTCGGCGTCGTCAAGCAGGATAATGCTTTGCTTGCCGGTCTCAGGTGGCTGAATCTCATCGGCAAGTTGGCGGATTTGGTAATCGGTTTGGCTCATGATCGTGTTCCTTTGGACTCATCATAGCCGAATGATCGATTCTATCTGACCGAATCCAAATCTTTCCTTTCGTAAAATGAATTTACGACTGGCTGCCGAGTATAGTTTGGTCCAGCCCGATCATCTGCTCCGATATAGTTGAACGGAAGCTTCATACAACTGTTCCTGTCGCATTGCAAAAGCCGCTTGCGGTGCGAGTATTCAAAGCCTGACTTTCGAAGCTCGGAAACAAATGATCGATCAGTTCGTTGACGTAGTTCATTGAATGCTCAACCCCCTTCAGTCGTAGTCTTGTTCCGGCTCAGCCCAAACTTGCCCTTGACCATCTTCGTCGATTTCAACGTGGATAATATTGGCTCGACAGCAAACGGGACAATCTTCAACGTACCGTTGGCTGCTTCCTTCTGAAAGATCGAGAGGAATCACGATCTCTTCGCCACAGGCATCACAGATGTAGCTTGCTTCTTCCTGCGATGATCCTTGAGAATTCTTCGAATCATCCGATGACTTATTTAAGCGTTGATCATCACCGAGCGTCGGCAACCTCTCACCTGATGCAAGAAGTTCACATGCCCAAAGCATCACCGACAACGAAGTCTCATCCGCAAGTCGATGATCGCTGCCGACTTCGACCAGTGTTTCTGGAGCCAAACCGCTTATCGCAATCAATTTTTCGCTATCCTCGAATGGGATCACATCGTCTACGCGACTATGCAAGATCATCGAGTTTGGCTTCAGCTTCTTAACCGATCCCCATCTCTTCCAAGCAGGGCATAAAAGAACCAATGGCGTTTCATTGGAAATGATATTCATCGCAACGGCACCGCCTCGAGAAGATCCAACGACTACATCTGGCCGATGCAGGTCGTACTGTGCTTGAGCGGTTCTTCGAGCCAGATCGAAGTCGTCATCATCGAGCTTGGGATTGATGACGGTATGGCCATGATCCTTCAGATATGTTGGCTTGACGCCTCCTGGAACAGATTGCCATCCGTGTAGGAAGAGGATGATCATAGGGTCGGATTTCTCGCATACCTCATATTATCGTGTATCTTCGATCGAAGAAACCTTGTCATTCACCCATGCTTCATCGGATTCGTTGGCGTCGAAATAGGGGAAGTCTGGATGAGGTTTTTCGTCGTCGAATGGAGACTTCAAAGCATTGTGTTTTACCACCATGTCGTTCTTGCTCAACTTGGCAAATCCAAGCGAAATCAAATCGGATGTAGAAATAGCGTCCTGCACGTTCCAAATTCCGATCAGAGTGAGGAAATCCAGGTATTGAAAAACTCGCTGAAAAATCTCACGATGAAAAGCCGTGGTACATGGCGCGAGAAACACTCGATAAAAAATGAGGACTCGATCGATGGGGTCTTCGAAGGTGAGTTCTGGTCGCCATTCTTCCCGGTCATTGAAGAAAGCGGAGTACACCATCACCCATTCATCGCAGTCAAAAACATCGATCAAACGATGGCCATGATTTTCAGCTAGACCAACGAAAATCATATCGGCATATAACTGACCGACGAGCCATTCGTCACCATTGTCATCCGAGGCGTAAACCTTTAGTAGCACTGGTTCAATAAACGATTCAGGATCGTCGTGGTCAATGGGAATCGTCGCTTCTAAAGTGATTCGCATATTCATCTCGCCGATTGCTTCTTGTTGCTTGCCGACGTGGGTTATCGTACACTTGTTGTACTTTTGCGGCAACACGTTAGGTAAAGGTTAGTCACGAAGTTGAGATGTCAAATTTATTCTCTGAACTACCTGACAATCTCACCAATGAAGCTAGTGTAATCTTAGCGGAAGGCAAGAATGTCCGAATAGAGCGAATCGTTTCACATGGTCAAGCCAGTCCAGATGGATTTTGGTACGATCAAGATCAAGCTGAATGGGTCGTTGTTCTGAAAGGTGAAGCTAAGCTCTTGATCGAAGGTGCCAAAGAACCAGTTCATCTCCAAGTCGGCGATCATTTGTTGATTCCAGCTCATCAAAGACATCGAGTGGAATGGACCAGTCTAGATGAGCTTACGATTTGGCTAGCGGTGTTTTACGACTGAACGGATGATTGGATGGACGCCGAATCGCCATTTCGCATTGCCCTGATCGTCGTGATTCTGCTCACGACGGTTGTTACGGCTTACCATCGAATAAGAGCCGCTTCATCGAAAGAAACCATTTCTCGCAAGGACGAGGGCTATCTGTTTGCTTTTGTGCTCCGACTATCTGGACTTGGTCTTTTTGTTGTCACGCTTGCTTACCTTATCGCTCCCCAATCGGTCCAGTGGGCGATGTTCGCAGTTCCAAATACGATTCGATGGATTGGAGCAGTTACAGGAATACTGTGTTCGGTTCTGATGTTTTGGACACTTAACAGTCTTGGGAAGAACCTGACGGATACCGTTGTCACAAGAGCGAACGCAACTCTGGTAACTCATGGACCATATCGTTGGGTCCGACATCCTTTTTACGTGACAACAGCATTGGTCATGCTTTCGGTAACGCTGCTGACAGCAAATTGGCTGATTGGGATTGGAAGTTTTGTTGTCTTGGCAATGCTCGCCATTCGAACTCCCAAGGAAGAGGAAAAACTCATTGAGCGGTTTGGTCAGCAGTACCTTGACTACATGGCCAAAACAAATCGATTCCTTCCACGGATACCGACGAAATGAAAAAGGGACAAACGCCGGATACAATCGTTGCACTCCGAATCGTCTTGATCGCTCCACCTTCTGGCGTAGACTTCGGCATTCAAGAGGGCAAAGGCTATGATTACAAGACGATTTAGATCCAACGATCAAATGGAACGGATCTCCAATTTGATTTCAGCGTGACCGTAAAAGGCAACCTAGGCGATGGGCTTCCCAATTTTGCTGGACAACTTGTTCAAAGACCATCAGCCGCAAGATTCGTTTACATCGATATCGGAAAATCGGACGCTCAGACGACAAGTGAATGGGAACGCCGAATCAAAATCCCATTAATCGGGATAACATGGGAAATGATCGAACAAGTATCGGGTACTGGCTTAGCCTTTGTGGTCCAGTTCATTGCGAAGAAGAAAAACTGAGTGTCAAGGCTTTGTTTTTAAAGTCGTCTTTTGCTTCTTCTTCGCGAACAATTGATTGTCGGCTTTTGCTTCGCAAAAGCTTCCTTTCCGTCTGCCCCGCGCCGGCCGCCCCGGTGACTGCCAGGATCTCGCTGCGACCCACGCGCAAGGTGACGTCACGAAAGCCTGGGCCGG
>JANPLJ010000289.1:0-1599 GCA_031426475.1 Pirellulaceae bacterium
TCGTCGAGCATCAACGTGCCGCCATCTGCGATTTCAAACTTTCCGGATTTTCGTTCTGTGGCTCCTGTGAAGGAACCTTTCTCATGGCCGAATAATTCGCTTTCCAACAACGATGGCGTCAGAGCACCGCAGTTGATTGCAACAAAGGGTCCCTCGGCCCGCTTGCTCAAAACGTGGATTTGACGCGCGGCGAGTTCTTTGCCAACACCGCTTTCGCCGCGCAGCAAGATGTTCGCTTGCGTACCTGCAACCCGTTCAAGCTGGCTTTGCAATCGAACGAGGGCTGGCGAATGCCCGATCATCTGAAACTGAAGTTGATGTTCGTCGAGCTGCTGTTTGAGTTGCTTGACTTGTTTTTGTGTGGCAGCCAACTTGCTTTGAATCAGTTTTTCACGACCTAAATGCTTGTAGGCGATGCCGAGTAATTGAGAGGCAGACAATGCTATCTCGAGGGAATTTGGAGTCAGCATCGGCTCGTCTTCACGGGTATAGATGTGAAGGAGGCCGATGATACGCGAACCATCATGAATCGGCGAGCAAAGGACGCTAATGGTGCTGCTGGCTTGACTGCTTTGAATATCCCCGATCGTCACATCGTTCATGACGTTTCGTGCCAAAACGGCTTGCCCATCTGCCAAAACGCTCTTCGCAAGAAAGTCGCTAACACGATGGTAGGCTTTGCCGCTACGCTCTTGTGCAGCCAAAATACTCATTCGATGGTCAACTTCATCGATACCCAATACACCGCCAGCCTGAGCAGCTAAGAGCCGCAATACCGACGCCAACGCGACCTCGCAGACGGCCTCCCAAGTGACCTGTTTTGCGATTTCGAAAGCGAGTTCGGTGGAGCGGGAATCGAGTTGCGTACGGTGGACAATCGAAGGTGGGGCGTCCAGTTCGACAGTTTGCTGGTTGCTGCCGCCTTCGTCGGAAAGCGGGTTCGAAGGCCCCACGCCTGGAAAAGCCGCCGCAATCGAATCGACAAACGAAACACGGCATGATGCGACTTGGATAACCTGGCCGTTGGTCAACAAATGCTCACCGGAGAGCAAGCTTCCGTCGACCAGCGTCCCGTTTCTCGAGCCTAAATCCCGGACTTTCCAGGCTCCATCGTCGAAAAAAACCTCGGCGTGCTGGCGGCTAGATCGATCGTCCGGGACGACAATGGCATTGGAAGAGGAACGTCCAATAACGAGCGATTGGCCCGGTTGCAGCCGAAACACGTCAGACCACCGCCCGCCCTGACGTATGATTAGGTAAGCCGTTGGTGCTGTTTGTTGCAGAGAAGACATCGCCGGACTATTCTTAGTAGTGAACGCGGATGGAACTGGAACCAGCCGCTGAACCCTATTCTATGGTAATCATTCTGAACGAGAATGATCGATACGAGGAGTTTAAGATGAATAATCAACGGTTTCTAACGAACGCAATTCGAGTTATGAAGAGTTTTGCCTCTTTGGCATTCTCGGGACGGCTCGTTGCCATCGCCGCCGTTGGTTTAGTCGCTACGGGAAATTCCTCTCAAGGTCAAGTCAACAATGGCGGGTTTAGCCAACGAGTTGTCGGCGGTGTCAGCATCGACGCCAACGGCCTCGTTCG
>JANPLJ010000290.1:0-1440 GCA_031426475.1 Pirellulaceae bacterium
GTAACCAAATCATCGGTCCCGCCTTCGTAGATGAAAACACCTTTGGCCATGAAGTTCGAAAACACGATACCGTACGTAATCGCTGGATCTTCGAGCGTTGATCCGTTGGCATACGTGATGGGTTCCATCAGTAAACGTACAACATCTTCTCGGCCGGGAAAAAATCGCTCGAAAAGTTCGCGAGTGGTAGTTCGTTGATCGTCATAAAAATTCATCCCGCGAGCGGTGTCGAAAAAATCCTTCACCGTGCTGGGCTCGATGCCGAATCGTGTTGTCAAAAGCGTCGTGAAATCTTCTCGATTGAACGTCGTCGTCAGCGAGAACATCGGATTATCAAAACGAATGTTTTTCAGCTGGACAATCTGATCGGCGATCTCATCTCCCCAGTAGCGACGGCAGCTTTTGAGCATCCCATAGGGAAAACCGTGCAACGAAATATCGAAGATATGCCCGCCCGGTCGACGAAACCAAGTCGCCAATCCACCGAATTTGTAGTGTTGTTCGAGCAGTAGCACCCGATGGCCAGCCCGACCGAGAATGTTGGCTGACGTCATGCCAGCCAAGCCGCTGCCGATCACGACGCAGTCATACTCGTCGTTTACTCCAGCTAAGAAATCCTTGGGCATAATGCAAAAAACCGAGTGCGGATAAGAGGAGTCGAACCTCCACGACCGTTTAATAAGTCACTAGATCCTGAGTCTAGCGCGTCTGCCAATTCCGCCATATCCGCAGGAAGGCCCAACGAACAATGACTATAACCCCGCAGGAGGTTCGGTCAAGCCGTTATCGCTATCGCCGCAGATTAGGTTATCGCTTAGGGTGGCACGCCCAGAGTATGCCAAGGAACAGCGAGTGGGTCCGCGACTCCGTTCGCGGACAATCGCCCCGCGAGCGGAGCCGCGGGACCACTTGATGCCAAGTTCCTTCGAACCATGCCTCCGCGCCGGGTACAATGACTTCGATGGGCGTGGCGGAGAGTCGCGAGGAGGTAGTCCACGCCCTTCGCGGACCTCCGTTTTTTGGGCAGAACTTTGTTTTCGTTTTTGGTTTTTACCGCCTTGAATATAGTCGCGAAGCGACGGCATGAACGTGGCCTAACTCGTCAACCCTCATGGCGTCGCTTCGCGACTCACCATCCAATTATCCACGCTTACCTGGGGTTCCGTTCGCTAGCGCTCACTCCACCCCAGGCTAAAAACTGCCGTCGTTATCGCGACTAAATCGCTGGCGCAGCGCTGGTTTGACGAAACGGCTTGGGATTATGATCATGAAAATCATACTAAAGCTGTGCCTAAAACTGAGGTGGACTCAAGGCGTGCCACCCGTGCCACCCACTGAAAGCCGGGGGCCAAAGCCGGCCGATCTCCTTGACTTGTAGAGTATAAAACGGCTAGTAATCAGGAACTTCGATGCGGTTTCCGCTGGAGTATGAAAAGGTGG
>JANPLJ010000291.1:0-2284 GCA_031426475.1 Pirellulaceae bacterium
CTGCGATCCGTCGCCGACCTCGCCTTTCCATGGATCGATCTCAAGGATCCGTTGACTGGATCGATCGGCTGCCCCGACGTGAAGGTTGCGTTGGAGTTCCTAGAGTCAGCCAACCAGTGCCTAGATCGTAGCCATTGCCGAATCAGCATGGCGTTGGGTGAGCTAGCCGACGAGACATGGAGTCGGTTCGGTCCGATCGCATCCGACTTCGATTTTGTAAAAGTCGCCTTGGCGGGCTGTTCAGACCGAAACGACTGGAAATCAAATGCCCATCGACTTGCCGACGAAATCGGCGGTGCAAATCGTTTGATCCTGGTTCATTATGCCGATTTCAGTCTAGCCGATTCGCCCACCTGGGCAGCAACGCTCGATGCCGCCGCCTCGATGGGTAACCAGTTTATATTGGTCGATACCTACGATAAATCTGCCGGGCGACTATGGGATTGGTATTCCGCCGAAGCGATCCAACAACTCGCTATCGATGCGGGACGCAGAGGGATCGCCCTTTCGATTGCGGGCTCACTCCGAATCGGTGAACTGTCTATGGCGAGAAGCCTCGGAGCATCGATCGTCGGCGTTCGCGGCGCGGCTTGCCAAGATAGCTCTCGCGTCGATGGCCTGTGTCATGATAGACTAAGGACGTTGTCAGAGATTTTTTCTATCCAAGCAGTGACAAGCTGATTGTCACGAAGGGAATCTTCAACGTGTCGTCTTCGGGGAGTGAACGCGATCGGCCTTGCGGTGTGATTGTTCAAGGGAACAAGATCGTAGGCGCGATCTGTATCCCCAATGCTACCGACGATTTCATCGATCAATTCAACAATTGCTATGGCCCACTGAGGATGCAGTGTAGCCAGATCGATCATCCTGCCGAAGATCAGGCGCCTGAGAACCCCCATCGGTTCCGATTGCCCGCTTGGTTTCGTCACGTATGGCAACCAGCCCCGCCACCTGCAGCTCCAGCACCTAAACCCTAGGATTTTTCTTAGTTCGACTGTCCCAAGTCGACCCCTTCGGACCGTGCCGAAGGTGAGCAGGTTTGGCTACCAGGAAAAACGGTTCCTTCATCACTGTCCAATTACCTACCTCAAACTGCTGCCGTCGGCAGGAGTTTGAGGAAGTTCGAGGCAGCATTAAACTCTGGTTGCCAAACTCTTTACCACGCAGGCAAGCTGCAATGGCGTGGACTTAAGTAGCGGAACGGCGCAAGCCATCCGGTGAAGTGCGAAAAACTCTGAGGAACCGGACGGCTCGCGCCGTTCCGCTTACAAGTAACTTCCTTAAGTCCACGCCATTCCAAGCAAGCTGAGAGGAGTCAACAAACTAGATTTGGGACCGTAAAATTAGGCAAGCGAATTCGTCGATTGCTTTTTTGTTCGCTATCCCATGCTAGAACGGTAAAACTCGCGTGAAAGCCACTCCATTTCCTGACGTTCCCGAATTTTCAGGCGCACCTTGCCAATTTTTCATCCAACGCTATCTTCTTGGTTATGCCTTCGTAGCTCAGTCGGTAGAGCAGCTGACTCTTAATCAGCGGGTCCAAGGTTCGAGTCCTTGCGGAGGTACTCCCATGCCCATCAAGGGCAATCCAAGACCATCAGAACCCAGCAATTTGCTGGGTTCTTTGTTATTGTGATGGGGTGAAATCCCCCCTTGATTGTTTGCGATGGGGGAGCCGGTGGGGGAACGGAACCCGGTTGCTTTCTCCCAATGCTCATCGGTCACCTGCAAGTAGTGTCGCTCCGCAACCGCTCCCGATTGACCAAGCCACTTGTTGATTACGTGGTCAGGAAACAACTCTTGCAATTCCGTCCGTCGGGTGGCTCGCAGATTGTGAAAAAGCTTCGGCCAGGGAACTACCCCAGCTCGTTCAACAATCCTCTTGAATTGCGTTCTCAAGTTGTCGCTACCCAATTGGTGTTTTGAGACGCATTGGACGGCACTTTCGGACGCAATGCTAAATGATTCATCCAATGCAGTGCGTATTTCCTCGAACATGGGACAGAAACGCAGGCCGGTTTTTGGTGAATCGATCCGAAGTCGGCCCGCATCCCAATCAACATCGCTCCACTTGAGCGAAAGCACTTCCGATGGGCATCGAAAACCACCGAACCGGCACAACGCAAATATCAACCGCCAGTCGGCATCGGGGCACGCTTCGCTAACCTTCCGAGTCATCGCCAAATCGATAAAACGTTGACGCTCTGGATTACAATCGCTTCCACCTTTGAGCAAAGCAAATGGGCTGGCCACAAGTAGCCGATCCTTGACAGCTTCTGAAAAC
>JANPLJ010000292.1:0-4049 GCA_031426475.1 Pirellulaceae bacterium
GCATCGGTCTTCGAAGTTCCCGGAACATTGCTATGGGTATTGCCGCCATTGTCCGAGTAAAAGATGACGATCGTATTTTCGCGGATACCTTGCTTGTCGAGTTCTTCAACGATTCTTCCAAAGCATTCATCGACACTGCGAAGCATCGAAGCCATGATTGGGTTTCCTTGCAATCCCGTTGGGTCGGACTTCTTCGCGAACTCGGCAGTGTAGGCAGGCTTGTGTCCCCACGGGCCGTGGACACCATAGCACCACAGGTTCAAAAAGAATGGCCGCCCCTTGCTGTCGTCGATGAACTTCACCGCCTCGTCGGCTTGGCGATCGACGATGTATTCGCCGGGTGGCCCATCCGTGATGTTGCCCGCTCTTAACTTGGCGGTCGGTTTGATATTCGGGACGACACCATACGGTGAAAAGTAATTACCCGGTGGTCCAGGATCGGGAGCGCAGTGAAAGGTCACATCGAATCCTTGCTTGTCGGGGCGATACTCGTCGGTAAGTCCTAAATGCCACTTTCCAATGTGAGCCGTACGATAGCCTGCATCTCGCAATGTTTCGGCTACGGTGTATTCCGATAATTCGAGATAGTTTTTGCTTTCAGGGCTGATCATCAGTTTTTCCGGCGATGCAGATTCTGGAAGAAAATGATGACCTGCGGGTTGGGGTGGTTGATGGCCGCTGGCTGTCAGTATCCCATGCCGCGTCGCATACTTGCCGCTCAAAATACTTGCGCGCGTTGGTGAACAAAGCGGATTGGAATAAGCGTTCGTAAACCTTATCGCGCTCTTGGCAAATCGATCGATGTTGGGAGTTTCGTAGTATTTGGAACCATAGACACCACAGTCCATCCACCCCATATCGTCGACGAGAAAAAGCACGACGTTCGGCTTCTCGGAAGCGATGGATCGAAGGCTTAGCTGGCAAGCGAGCAATATGATTGCGAACGCGAGCAACAATCGGTCGGGTTGGAATTTCATTTTGGTTCTGCGCGGGACAAGCCCGCAGGAAGGGTCATGGGGGGAGGTGGAACCCGTGTTTACGTGATTGCGTGAGTGAAAAAGCACTAGTGCTTCGTCCAACTTTAGATTTTGGGTTTCAATTCGTAGCCGATGTCGTAAGACTTCGGATGAAGCGCAGTAGACATTGCCTTTCGAGCGGCGTCCAAATTCTGACGAATTCGGCTACCCACCCTAAAATCTAAGTAGGATGAGGCACTAGCCTTGCAGTTTATCCTCATTCTACGGGTAAACCCATAGAATAATGTTCTTCTGCTTTGTAAATGTAGCGACAACCGCGATTCTTCGGAATTTTGACGACTTCGGCAAAGATCGCTTTCCGGCGTTTTGAGAGGCGGGAGGCCGTTGCTGGTTCAACGATTCGTGGGTAAAAATCGTTGTCGCAAATCTTGGAAAGCAGCTTTACCTTGGTGAAACCTTATATCGTTCCGTTTGTCGCCTATTTGGTAGGGGCTTCCGTCGTCGGATCGCTTCCGATCGAGTTTTATGCGGTAGGGTATTCGTTGATGGTCGTCGCGGTCGCGATTACGACTTGGTTCTTGGTTGGGGGGGAAAAGATGATTGTCCCGCATTGGCGTGTGGGCGCATCGATCATCGTAGGCTTGGTTGGTATTGCAATTTGGATCGTTCTGAGCGAACTGCAATTAGAAACGTTCGTGACGAAGCACCTGCCGGGTTGGCTTCGCCCCGCATCTAGAGTTGCGTTTAACCCATTCGAGAAGCTTTCGGCCAATTGGGAGATCTATACATTCATCGTCTTTCGGCTCATTGGGCTCTCGTTGTTAGTGCCGGTTGTCGAGGAGGTGTTTTGGCGAGGTTTTCTCTCGCGGTGGTTGATCGGGGATGATTGGGATGAAATTCCGCTTGGAACTTTTACTTGGGGCGCTTTCGGCGGAGTCGTCGGTCTTTTTACGCTCGCACATCCTGAATGGTTGGCGGCGGCAACGTATTGTGTCTTAATGAGTGGGCTCTTTTATTGGAAGAAGGACATTTGGTCCTGTATCGTCGCGCACGGTGTCAGCAATTTCGCGATGGGAGTTTACGTGCTTGCGACGGGCACTTGGTCGCTGTGGTAGTTTAACGCTGCCGCGACACTGGTAGCCGAATTCGTCAGAATTCGGACGAAGCTCGAAAAGCCATGATATAAATCATCCCCAAACAGTGAGGGTTGGAATCAATGATCGCCCGAGGAACCCTGGAAGATGCGATCGCGTTGGCCGTAGAAAAATTCCGTGGTGTTCAGGACAAAGAAGGTCAGCCATATGTGTTGCACTTATTGCGAGTGGCCATGAGCGTAAGCGACCCGGATGCGAGAATTGTGGGCTTACTTCATGATATTGTCGAAGATACCGATGTCACTCTCGACGACTTACGATCGCTTACGTTTTCCGAGAATATTGTAGGCGCTGTGGATTGTTTGACGCACCGATCGAACGTCAGTTATTGCGAATACGTAATGGGAATTCAAAAGAACTCCATTGCGAGAGCCTGTAAGATCGCGGATTTGAATGACAATTATCATTTGGACCGAGTCGCCTATCGCGACGGATATATCGATGAAGACTCGCGGCGAATCCAACGATATGTTCTGTCGTACCAGTTCTTGAAAGGCAAGATTGACGAGTCCACATATCGTCGCTTAATGAAGGCTGTCGACCGATGAAAGAGTTTGAAATCCCCGAACTAACGGCTCTTAAAAGTCCCGCAGGAATCGTTCGTGTTCCACCGGAAATTGACATCCCGGTAACGCCTCGTGTAATGCGAATCATCGATACTGCTGCATTTCGTCGTCTGATGCGGATCAGTCAGCTCGGGTTGGTCGCACAAGTCTATCCAGGCGCGACACATTCTCGCTTTGAGCACTCGTTGGGAGTCTATCGTAACGCTCTGTTGTTTATCCAACGCTTGGGAAGTTTGCCGGAGTTTCGCGAAGCGATCTCCATTGCAGACGCCGAGCTGTTAATTGTTGCCGGACTACTGCATGATCTTGGCCATTGGCCTTTTTGTCATGCCATTGAAGATATGCGATTGGACGGTGTATTGAGGCATGAGCAGTTGGCTCGGCAGTTGTTGCTTGATAGCGAACTATCAGAGATGCTAGATCGGGATTGGAAGATCTCCGTCGAATCCATCTCGGAACTATTGGCGCCGGTCGACAAGTCGAACCCCAAGTATCCACTGCTTGGGAACGTCCTCAGTGGTCCAATCGATATCGATAAACTTGATTACCTCGACCGTGATTCACTACATGCTGGCGTCCCCTATGGTCGGAATTTTGATCGAAATCGTTTGATCAGCCAGCTGTGTATCGGTCCAGATGGAAGATCGTTAGCGATTACCGACAAAGCGCGAACGGCCGCTGAGATGATGGTCTTTGCTCGCTATGTCATGTTCAGCGAAGTCTATTGGCATCATGCGGTACGGAGTGCGACAGCAATGCTCCAAAGAGCGGTTTGGGAAGGCCTGCGCATCGTCGGCGAGAAATCGAACGACGGTGCCATGATGCTGAATTCCTGGCAGCGAATGAGCGAATCGGAATTCATCGTAAAAATGCGGGAACTTGCAAGCGGGTCCACGGTCGAACCGATGGTGGAAGGGCTTTTTGGAAACAGACGGAACCTTTACAAGCGGCTGGCGGAATTCCATAGCTTGGAATCGCCGGCGTTGCATGCAGCAATAGCCCGTCGTCCTTACTCGGTATTGGTTGAGCTAGGGGATCGTCTTGCGGAACGTCTTGCCGCTGAAGCGAGGATTGTCGTCCGGCCAACCGACGTGCTCATTGACGCACCGCCGCTGAAACTGGAAGTCCAGTTCAATATTCAAGTCCAACAAAGTTCAGGAAGTTTTTTATCGCTCGGTGAACTGTCGCCGGTGGCGAGCACGCTAGCCAACCAACAATTCGATAACCTCGTCAAACGCGTTCGAGTCTTCGTTGCGCCGCACTTACGTGATTCGCTTCGCAGGCTCGATGTTGCGTCGATACTTAGTAGCGTTCTGTAGAGCGTCGGCAGTTGCCACTACTTCTTGAGCATT